>NZ_CP090420.1:0-300000 GCF_032716425.1 Pseudoalteromonas sp. N1230-9 | reverse complement strand
TTTCATGTTGCGCATGCCCGAACTTGGTTTTAAATCTAAACCACCTGAGTCAAAACAAACCCCCTTCCCTACTAGCGTTATTTGAGGTGCATCTTGTGCTCCCCAACGTAAATCTAGCAAGCGAGGTTTATTTTCACTCGCACGACCCACCATATGAATAGTTGGGTAGTTTTGTTCTAAAAGCTCATCCCCAACCCATTCACTGAAATCACCATCGTAGGTGTCGGCTAGGTCTGCCATTACCTGAGATAGATGCTGAGGCATCATATCTGCAGCGGGCGTATTTACTAAATCACGAACAAGATTAATCGCATTTGCTTGTTGTGTTAATCGCTCAACAAGGCTTTTATTTGTAATTGCTAATTGCGCGCGCGGTGAAGGCTTCTCTTTGTATTCGCTAAATTCATAGCCGCCTAGCATAAAACCAAGCGCAACCTGTTCTATGAACTTTTCTTCACCTTGTATTTGGTAACAACCAGCAGGCAGTTTTGTCGATAGCTCACCGGCTAACCAAAAATCTTGAAGATCTGCCACTAAACAATAAACGTGAGTAAGCTCACCGGATTCACTGTCGGCAACCAAAGCCAAACCTTTATTCTTAAAATCGCAATTAGCAAGCCAATTTTGCAGTGCCTTTGATTGTGATTCAAGCCAATCTGAAAGTTGCGCTTTTTCAACGAAAGATAAAGGAATACCCGATGAAGAATGACGAATTAATGAACTCATTAAACGACTCTAAATGAAGAAAAGATAATTAAGCATACCAATAACAAGCAACAAAAGGTATAGCATTCAAGCTATTTAGCTAAATCAAAGAAATAAAAATTATTTTTGATTTTTCTCTTCGGCCTCTTCTTTGGCTACTTGCTGATCGATCTCTTTAATTGACTTGTTGATATTAAAAGAGCTAGGTAAAACATCTACACCAACCCAATGACCTAACTTTACAACTAAGGGGATCGTTATTGGTGCAAAGGGTAAAACAGCAAAGACGCCAAGACCCAAGCCTTTTAAAATATCTAAGAATTGTTCATTAGCAGTGTGTAATTCTTCTTTGCTGGCATTGCCTTGGGTGTAACGCTTGTAGATATGCAACATTTCTTTGGTTTCTTGCTTTTCTTGGGCAAGTGCAATTTTTAGTGCCACCATAGCGCGCTTGAAACGTAATTGCTGACGTCTTTTTGTAATTTTAGCCACCCTAAACGGGGCTCTATGAATGACTTTATATAATCGCATGTTGCTATTCTCACACAGCAAGGGGACTTCACAAAGCATAATTTACTTATATTAATTTTTACATTACCCTGCAGTTCTTTTATTACTATTTTAAATTTCACATGTACGAAACTAACCAGCACAGCGATAATAAACCACAAAAGCCTGCCCCAGATGAGTGCTGTGGTGGAGGTAGTTGCTGTCCTTGTGTTTGGGATGAATACCGTGAAAAATTAAAGCAATGGCAATTAAGTAATAAAACACAACAAAATAAGTAAATCGTTCCAACCCGTTTTTAGCTCAAAAATCATACAAACAATCAATAATTAAATTTTTTTTCTAACAAACCGATAAATCCTGACTATTTTTAATCAATTTAAGAATAATTTATCTTCTTAACTTTCATGCACATAATAAAGATAATCACAATAAATTAAACTCCTCCCAACCAAAAACAACACACCATTAACAATTTGCAAAATAAATTTACAGTCGGTATAAGTTGTTTACACCAAGTTTAAATACCTATTTGGTGGCATAATCATAACTATTCTAACTGGGGAAGTCAGAATGAAATTAAAAAATAGTGCGCTACATCACGCAATTAAGTTTGCACTAGCAACCACAACTGCTGGTCTATTTGTATCAGGTTCGGTCGTTGCGGCAGAGCAGACAGCTGAAGAAACAAAAGTTAATAAAAATGTTGAAAAAATTGCTGTTGTGGGAACACGTTCAGCACCACGCTCAATTGGTGACTCACCGGTACCTATTGATATTATCGGTGGTGAAGAATTAACGAAAGCAGGTAACACAGACATGCTTGAGCTATTAAAAGGCTCAGTTCCGTCTTTTAATGTGCATCAAAACCCAATCAGTGACGCTGCGTCACTTGTTCGCCCTGCCAACTTACGTGGCTTACCGTCTGACAGTACATTAGTATTAGTAAACGGCAAACGTCGCCACCGTGCTTCTGTTATTGCATTTTTAGGCGGTGGTATTAATGACGGTGCTCAGGGTGCTGATATTTCAGTAATTCCTAGTATTGCTCTAAAACAAGTTGAAGTACTTCGTGATGGTGCTGCTGCACAGTATGGTTCTGATGCTATCGCGGGTGTAATGAACTTTGTATTAAAAGATGCCTCTGAAGGCGGCTCTTTTGAGATCCGTAAAGGTGAATACTATGAAGGCGATGGCGATACCACGCAAATCTCTGGTAATGTAGGTCTTCCTTTCACTGATGATGGCTTTGCAAACTTAAGCTTCCAATACAAAACGGCTGACGCAACAAGTCGCTCAGTTCAGCGTCCTGATGCAGCTGCACTTGCTGATGCAGGTGTTCCTGATGTCTCTCCTCTAGCGCAAGTTTGGGGGGCACCAGAAGTTGATGACGATATTTCAATTTTCGGTAATATCGGTCTCGATTTAAGTAATACATCGCAATTTTACATGTTTGGTAACTACTCTGAGCGTGATGTGCGCGGTGGTTTCTACTATCGTAACCCACATACTCGCCCAGGTGTGTACTCAAATGACGGCGGCGAAACGCTACTTGTTGGTGATTTAACTGGCGACATGAGCGGCAACTGTCCGACTGATATCATGATTGATGACAACGTGTTAGATAACCCCGATTACATTAACGGTGTTGCTAACAACCCTGACTGCTTTGCATTTAATGAAATTCTACCAGGCGGTTTTACACCTAACTTTGGCGGTAACATTACAGATACTGCACTAACAATTGGTACTAAAGGCGAAGTAACTAGCGGCTTTTTAGAAGGCGCATACTACGACTTAAGTGGTTCTGTTGGTTTTAATGAATCTCGCTATTTCATTTACGATACAATCAATGCTTCGCTTGGCCCTGAAAGCCCGCGTGACTTTAGCCCTGGTAAATACACACAGTTAGAAAAGAACTTTAACGCTGATTTATCAAAAGGCTTTGACTTTGGTTTAGCTTACGACGTAAACGTTGCCGGTGGTTTAGAATGGCATGAAGAAACATTCACTGTTGTTTCAGGTGATGTGGCTTCTTTTACTGCGGGTCCTTTAACAGAGCAAGGTTTTGGTATTGGCTCAAATGGTTTCCCAGGTTTCAAACCATCTGATGCTGGTGAATACACACGTCGTAACTACGCAGCTTACGTCGATATTGAAGCACCATTTACCGAAGACTTTTTAATGGGTTTAGCACTTCGTTACGAAGATTATGACACCTTTGGGTCAACCACTAACTACAAATTAACAGCGCAATACCACTTAACTGAAGACTTAAATATTCGTGGTTCATTAAGTACAGGTTTCCGTGCTCCAACCGTTGGTCAGGCTAACGTTAGTAACGTGCAAACAAACCTAAGCAGTGGTGTGTTAGTAGATTCTGCCCTATTACCACCAACAAACCCAATTGCAGTGCAATTAGGTGGTACAGAGCTTGAGCCAGAAGAATCGCAAAGCTATACATTTGGTGCAGTTTGGACATTGGGTGACTTATTCTTAACGGTTGATTATTACAACATTCAAGTTGATGACCGTATCAGTCAATCAGACAAAATTGAGCTAAGCCAAGCGGATAAAGACACACTAGAGGCAGCAGGTGTACCTAACGTACAAAATCTTGCCCAAGTTAGTTTCTTTACCAATGATTTTGATACCACAACGCAAGGTGTTGACCTAGTAGCCAACTATGCAACTGAATTGTTAGGTGGTAGCTCTACATTCAGCTTAGCTTATAACTGGAATGACACTGAAGTAACTAAATCAAGCCCAATCACAGGCGAATTTAAAGTAAGCCGTCTTGAAAATGATTTACCAAATCACCGCGCAACACTTAGCTGGGCGCAACAGTGGGAAGATTTCTCTGCATTTACACGTGTGAACTATTTCGGTGAATACCAAGGCGTGCACGTAGATTACGACGCAACAGCTAAAACAGCTGATGCAGCTGTAACCATTGATGCAGAAGTAACGTACTTCTTAACTGAAGAAATCAGTTTCTCTGTTGGTGCACAAAACCTGTTTGACCAAGAAGCTGAAAAACTCGATTTCTTTGATAACACAGGCATTCCAAATAGCAACTGGGGTGGTAAGTACTACGAAACCTCTCCGTTTGGTATTAACGGCGGTTTCTACTACGTAAAAGCAACCTATACGTTCTAAGCGAGCTTAGTAACTAGCTGTGCTTCATACAGAGTAGGAACTAACCAAGCTAAATAAAAAGGCGAAAGACATTTCGCCTTTTTCGTTTTATAGTGAATAAAAATAATAATTTCATCGTAATGTCATGTTGCTAAATAAAGCCAATCAACTCCTTGCAGAAAACAAATTAAAAGAAGCTGAATTTCACTTCAAAGCATTGTTAGATGCCAACCCTGAAAGTGGTGAAGCCCTATTTGGTCTAGGTAGAATTGCGCTACGCTTAGAGCGATATGACGCCGCTGTTTACTTATTACAACGCGCTTGTGAGCGGCTTCCTTATATGCTTGAGCCTTTGCATGCACTTGCAGATGCGTTTAATGGTGTTCACTCTCCAAACGATGCTTTAACTGTGCTTGAGTATGCAAAGTCCATCGCCAGTCACAATCCTGAGCCTCATTACTACCTTGCTCAACACTACTTAACTTATGGCGAGCTAGATAAAGCGTACAGCACATTGCAACATGCTTTGACTATGGGTGACTACCCCGTAAAAGCCTATATTTTATTTGAACTTGTGCAGTTTGCTCGGTTTAATCACGAGCAAAACTACATACAAGAACTGCATCAGTTTCTCACACTCACGAATAACTTACGCTTAAAAATGGTTTGTTATTATGCGCTAGGTAAAAGCTACGATATTTTAGACGACACAGACCAAGCATTTAATTACTTTACACTTGCCAACAAACTACAGTCTAAGTTAACAACATTTAAAACCGCAGCGCTTACGCCGTTTTACCACGATATTATTCAACATAATAGCCAGGCTTTAATCAATTCTCGCGATCGCTTTTTTAGTGGTACTATTACGCCAGTGTTTATTATTGGTATGCCCAGAAGTGGCTCAACTTTGCTTGAGCAAATGTTAATAAGCCATGATAGCTTTTCAAGCTTAGGCGAAGATGCAAGCATTAGTAATGAAGTAGTCGCGTATATTGAACAACAAACGCAGACCCCTTACCCTGCTTGCTTGGCGAAGCTTGATCAAGGGCTGATCAATCATGCCCGTAACATCTACATTGAACGAATAAAACAAGCGCCCCAAGTGCGCCCATTTATGATCAACAAACTACCCGCTAATTATCAATCTCTCGGCTTAATCTATTTGTTATTTCCAAATGCCAAGTTTATTAATATGCAGCGCGACTACAATGCGATTGCATGGTCAGTCTTTAGCAATTATTTTGCTGAAAACGAACCCTACTTTTGCTCTCTCACTGAGTTCAAACAGTACTTTGATTTATACACTGAGCTTATGGCACATTGGCAGCACATTATGCCAGAAGCGATTTTTGATCTTAACTATGAACAACTTGTTACAGAGCCAAAGCAAACATTGCAATCTTTAAGCGAGTTTTTGGCTATTAAATACAGTGACCACTTTTTAGATTTTTATAAATCGAACAAGCCTGTAGCGACACTCAGTAAAGCGGCTGTCAGGCAACCGCTTTCGACAAAGGCAACAGAAAAATACAAACGCTACGAAGTAGCAATACAAAAGCTTATGAGTGGCCCTCAAACCAGTTCAGAAGATCAACAAACTGATCCTGACGAGCCTGTGGATGAGTAAGCATGTTAATGTGGTCATAATCGACTTTATGACCATGTTTTCGCCCATAAATAGTCATAGTTTGTTTACCTATACCTGACTCAGCCATAAACTTTTCGATATCAATGGGCTGGCACAGTGCTTTGTCTTTAATCCCCGCAACATGCATGATAGGTGGTAACGATTTATCGGCTAATGCTTTAGCGTAATCAAAACCATCATCAGTATCGACCCAAGGTTTGCGCTTAGCCCATTGCATACTTTGGTAATGGGATTTACGGGTTTCATCATCACTGCCCCACTTAAGTTTTTTAGCAGGAACAAAGCCATGCTTGCGGGCAACTAATGGCGCCAGTCCATACCAAATTAAATTACCTTGAATATACTTACTCGGATGGTGGTTATACAAAGACCGCTTAGAGCCAAAATAAGCACACGCTTTTACATCGTCAATCAGCTCAGGAAAACGCGCAAATACACTGTTCATTAACACCCCGCCCCAAGAGTGTGCCACCCAATAACGAGCAGGCTCACCTTCAAGCTGTTTAATCTTTTCTAAAAATGCGGGAATATCTTCTAAAATAGCTTCAGTTTGACCATACTTTGCATGCTTTGATATGGCAGGCTTACTCTCTCCACGACCACGTAAATCAGCTACATAGCAAACATAACCCTGCTCAGCTAAAAAAGGGGCCAAGCCTTTATTACTGTGGGTGTAAAAGATTTTGCCATTTTCTACAGCACCATGCATAAAAAACACTGCAGGCCCTTTGGCATCCGTTCTACTAATACGGCGTAAGTGTAATGTTTGGCTTTCGGCGAGCTTTATAAATACTGATTCTTGTTTAATCGTCACGTTTGACCTTTTTATTCTTATAGACTCATCGTACCAGTATTAAGTTACGCCAGTCTATTAAGCAAAGCAAGCATGATGCGATGAACTCTAATTGTATTTTTAAAGCCAAATATGTATCAAATGTTTAAAAAGTTAAACCCTAGAAATTTTGCTTTTAAAGCTGCCTCCTTTATTGAGCCTTACCATTTAATGAAACAATTCTCACAATTTGCAAAAATAAACCTCTAAAGTCACAATTACCTTGTAAAGAATAAACCTAGCTTTCTTCACTAGTATCTTGCCTAGAGAGTCGCTTTACCCAACTGTAACACCAGCTCAAAAGAAAAATACCACTTAAAATAAGTAAATATAAAGCAGAGATATTAATAACATCAAATACGTTCAAGAATTCTATTAGCTCACTTGCACTAAAAGAGCCTATGGGAAATGACAATAAAATTAGCATTGTTGAAATAGAGACAACATTAGTAATATTAGACTTATCAACTTCTTTCTGTCTTTCTGTATATAAAATAATAAGATTGATTGTACTCATCATTGTTATGACACTCCATGCAACAACCACTGCTACAAAACCTATCCTAATAGATAACAAATATATGCATAATGCAGTTACCAAGCCTGTGCACGTTAATAGTAATTCTATATCAAACCTATAATTATAAATAAAAGACGTAATTCGTTTACCGACTAATAACCCAATAAAAGAAATGGCATAAACAATACCGACATCTACATCTGAAAGAAAATATTCTGTTTTAAGTAAAAACATAAATAAAGAAACAAAACAATTCAAACCAATACCAGCCATAAAAAACCGTAGAATAGCAAAAGAGAGAAATCTTGATTCAATTATTATTTTGAATCCGTTTTTAATAGTTTTATAAAGGCTGCCAGTTTTCTCTAGCTCACGATCATGAAATACAATAAATAAAGTTATAAACCAAGAAACTAAAAAGCCAAAACCAGTAAGAAGCAAAGCAGATTTATAGCTTATAACAGAAGCCACAACAGCTCCCAGCATAGGCCCCAGAATGGGAAAGAATGAATCTATAAAAGCGATCCCACCTGACACAGAATGGATTTGTTTTGATGTGAAAGCTCTTGGGATAGCACCATGAAAAAAGCTATGATAAGAAGTTGTTATAGATGCAATTAAAAATGAATATAATATATATAGCTCACTAGGCATTTCATCATGCCACAGACTAAATAAAGCTAAGCACAATACAAATCCTATAAAATCCATAAGCAGCAACAGTTTTTTATTATCGAAGCGCTCGGATACGTAGCCAACAAACAACGAAAAGAGAACGACAGGTAAAAATTGCGCTGCATACGCCAAAGCCATTAGCTGTGCGGAGCTTGTTGCAGTAAATATATATAAGGGGGTGGCAAATTTGAAAATCCAATTTCCAGCAGACGAGATAAAATAAGCCATCATTAGCAATGGCATATTTTGATTTTTCTTACAACTGCTCATAAATTAAGGCCTAATAAATCAAACGCTATGTCGCAGAAACGACTATCAAATCAACTTCTTTATTTATGGTTTGGTATATATTTAAACCTCGTTCAGTAAATTGACCATGCTGATCGATTATTTCTTTGCCATGATAGAAACGCCTCTTTGCACTTGATAACATCTCTTGAAATTCTGCGTTTTTTTTCCATTCTTCCAAACACGATAAAGTATGAAATGTTTTAAAAATATTCCCCAACACATAGTGAGCATGAAATAGCCCCGCCATAGGTCGCAAGTCAGAGCGGAATGGAGCTGGATATTTTTCATTAGGTGAGTTTTTTATTAATTCATCATGTGCTTGCTCTAAGAATAATCTATGATGCGCCAACTCATGAATCAAATCTTCAAGATATGTGCATATAGAACTAGTTCCGTATGATCCAATAATCACACATCCGAATAACTTAACTGTTGAAGCAGAAGTAATAAACCGCGTGTCCGTAGGACCAGTAATTAGCAAATTAGGAATAAAGTTAACTAATTGTTGATAATATTCTGGCAAGTGAGTTTCAATGGTTGAAAGTGCTTTATATATTTTTTTCTTTTCCTGCTCTAAATCATTTGAAAAAGCACCAAATAAATAAGCTGCTTCATTGTTATCAGGTCTATCATATATGGAACGAATCAATGCATGCTCTTCGCTTTTCATAAACATTTTATCCGCAAAAGTTACCTTTATTTCTGATAACTTATAATGATAACTATCTATAGCTTTTTGTAGGAAGGATTTAGCAACCACTAAATCATTTTCCTCAATTTTCTTCAAACACGAAAAGTAGTAGCCATAAGTCATCCAACTAGGAGAAAGCTCTGAAGTATTATGAATTTCAACTTTCAATGCCTCACTCAAATATAAGATAGAGGCAGTTACTCTTTCATCAAAATATTTCTTTTTTTCCAGTAATTTTTCGAGTGTTTCCATTGGAATTTAAACCTTTCAATATATGAAATACAAGAAATCAAAGACAAAGCTAAGCTTTGTCTTTGAGAAGTATTAGAGTTAAGACTTCTTAACTTCATTTTTTGACCACAGTTTTACTGCAGTAAATAAAACACCTTTCGGATGAAATAATTTTTCTTTATTTATATTCATAATAAAATCCTCCAATTTATTTGACATTTTTAAAGTGCACCTACAAAAGGTACACTTTAAAAATACCTTGAAAGGGCATAAAGTCAACATAAAAAACATCTTAATTTAACTATTTTCACAACCCATTAAATTACATTTGCAAAAAACAAAATAAAACCAAAAAGTTACAAAAGCTAATTTGGATATAAAGAAAGGTTTAGAAATAATTATTTCGTGAGAAATCGTTTAGCAGCTATAAGAAACTTATACTATTAACCGATCACTTCCATTAATTTTAAGAAAATTTTCTAGGTATAAATTTAAATTTTTAAACTTATACTGATAAAATATAAAGCTAAACTTTCCTATTTATAAAAATATGCATCTGTATTTATAAAATTAAGCTGAGTCAGTCTGGCTATCGTCACGCCTATGAAGTTAAAGGCAATATAATCATGTGACCGTTTTAGCAGTTGGAAAACGCGAGCGTAACGATGTTTATAGTAAAATGTACATACCACTTGCCACCGTAACTGAATAACCTATGGCGTTTAATAAAACCAGCAGGTAGCTTTTGTTTTTCTGAGTAATCGTTTGGCAGGCGAATATATAACTTATAATCCAGTCCAGTTTCTTGAGATTTTATTTGCAGAGTATGCGTATTTCGAATTTTAAATTCCGTCACTTCCTTGGCACTTAGAGACGCAGAGAAAAAACAACAGAAGAAGCTAGCTTATTAAACTTAAAAATTATTTATATTAAATTTCAGTGGGTTAAAAATAATCTGTGAACTATTAAAAGTACAAACAACGCAACCACCTGACCTAACTTGCTGTGCTGTAAACACTAACGTTAAAACTAATCGAAGATGCCAAGCACTGAGAATCCCTTTGATACGCCCTAATATGTATACTCTCTATTGAAACGTCGAACTTTAGTACGTATTTTTCATAGGGGATAACGTATTCAACTGGACCATACGCCCTAAAGTCCATTGCTCATACAACGCGACACCATATAACTCATGGTCACTTAAACTTGAAACAAGTAAAAGTATCTCGTTCACCGTAGACTCAAGCTCCATGAGAAGAACATCGTATTTCCAATCACGATATTCTTCGTAGAAACTTTCGGCGAGTAACCCCAGTTGATTCCATTTATAACCGGTTTCAGGGAAATCCACATGCTGATTTTGAGATTTTAGGTGGTACCATTTAAGAACGAGCTTGCTCCAACCAATCAGGTAAGCCACTGTGTCACTAACGCTAATGATTGTACCTTTGACGTTTCCCTCTATGCCAAGCTTACGAGCTTTGCTTTGTGGAATTGAGCGATAATCAGCCATTAATTTTGGAAATGTTGAGTCTATAGCTAACTTCAATTCAACCTTATTTCTTGGTACAGAAGACATTTTAACCTCTATCTTAATACTACCCGTTAAAGGTGAGCAACATAATATAGCCGTTTCGGCCTACCACCTAAACACCAAAGCTAATGTGGTTGGAGCGTTTTATTAGGTTTTTATAGCTTAATAAGAGCGAGCATGTCTTGACCATCTTCGTCCATGCCAACCTCCTCAAAACCAAAACTAGAATAAAAGTCTTTTGCCACTGGGTTTTTGGGATTGTAGCAAATCTCGATTTCCTTGATTGTCGAATCTGTCGTGATTTCTTTTAAAACCATCTTTAACGCTTTTCTTCCAATGCCCCTTTTCTGATGATGTTGGTCTACCATAAAACGCCAAATTGAAATTTTGGATGGGTTCTCTAAAACCCACATAAAAAAACCAACTGGCTGACCATTGTGGCAAATCGCTTTGCAGATATACCCTGAGTTATAATGAGCTTCTACAAGAGACCACATGTTGCTAGCTACATACTCTTCTTGCTCATCGGTTACATCTAAATCACAAACAGCTTCGTAATTCGATTTACCTATTCCTTCCAGTGAAATATCCATGTTACTCCTTAACCTTAATAATATTTGAACGATTAGTTCAATTCTTTGCCTCAAACCGTCTCGCATTTCTACTTACGGATGTTTACTTTACGAGGTAATTAATTGATAAAGTTAACAAAAAACAAAGTTCTGTGATTCGCTCTTTATCGAAGCTTGGCTCAGTTAAAGAACCAAGCGTTAGCTATGTGTGTGGGCTCTTGATTGCATAGTCATGCATATTTTAAGATGAGTTCAGTGCAACTTAATTGTTTATTATTTAATTTTATAAAGTTTGGTGTTGTACTAACAGCTTCAAAACCAAATTTGTGCAATATGTGCATTGAAGTAGGATTATTATTTAGCACTTGGGCGTTGAGTTGTTTTAAATTAAGCTTACTTTTTCCAATATCAATTAATTGCTCTAAACAGTAAGTTGCCACACCTTGAGATGTAAAATCTTTGCCAACACGATAACCGACATAAGCACTTTGGTCTGAAATATTTTTTAAGTTAGCTCTCGCGACAATAACATTATATTTAAGTATAACTCCGCAAAAGGCATTACCTGAATTTATTTGATTAAGTAGAGAATCAATATGTTTATTAACACCGCTGTGAGAGTAAAAGTCATTAGGCCTTGGCGAAATATAACTTTCAAACCATTCTCTATTTTTCAATTCAAAGTCCAATAGTTTACTTACATGACTTTTAGTGAGGACTTCAAATTTCATATGTACCTTTAATGTGGTAGTAATTTAGAAAATATTCCAAGACTGCATACTTGTAAAGTTGATACCGGTTGTCGTTCATTCTTAAACCAAGTGCAGTTGAATATCAAGACACATGTTAGTGGCGTCTAAGAGAGCTTGTTATAAATTACTTTCTACCATCTCTTTGATCGTTTTTGCTTTAACAAAGTGATCTAACTTATGAGTTTGGATCCACCATGTAGCCGCTTCCATTAGCAATTCAGGGCAATCATTTTTATTTTTAAAAAAGGCGTAAAATGACAGACTAACATTCTCTCCCTTGCTCTTCATTTTTTTATCGCAAACTTCCAGTATTTTGGCTCTCAATTCTTCTCTCATAAATTTCCTGTCAATCTATTGTTTGTATTTTTAGTGCTATCAGCAGACTTCAACTATGTAACTAACCTTATATTAATAACAAAGATAGAACACTTAGCCAGATCAACTTGACCCAGTACGATAGACGCTGATAAAAGCCAGTTAATTTTCTATTTTTCAAACCTTTAGCCATTTTTACTAAATAAAAAATAGCTAACAAAACGACAATAATTGAAAACACTCTAAACTCAAAAGGAATATAAGTAGAGGCAGGGCTTAATGCGACTATTACAGGGGCAATTAAAAGAGATAAAAGCATCATAACACCCGCCCATGAGTGTATTTTACAGCTCAACGTTGGTGACTGGGTATAAGGGTCTTTATCCATTGGAAAGTAACCCGCAACCCATGTTCCTATTCCATGGAGCATTATAAGAATACCTGTAACGACAAGAGCAATGTTCGCATTATTAAGCTGTGTTAAATGCCAACCAAATAAGCAAAATATAAAACCGAGTGGATAATTATTGATAATAGGTGATAACTTTTCAGTGGGGCTACCCGCAGCGCCTAATTCACTGCAAAATTGGTTTTTATGATCGTAATTCGGGTAAAACTTAGCCGTTACGAAAACACCGACAGAAATCCAAATCGTAGCCAGTAAGCCAGATAGCGCAGAGATGCTCTCAAACATAAAAATCCTTTTATAATAAAATACATCTTAATAAAAATTGCCGATGAGAATATCCTATTGAGCTTAATTATACTAGCGCAAGCAATTTGCTTATCGCTGCCTGTGACATAAACAAATTCAGTGAGTTATTCATGTTAATGCCAAAACAGGAGTGTAGTAACGCTGTGTTAGGTAATAGGTAAGGTTTGCTCCGACCTAAACAATTGCGACGTAAACACTAAAGCTAATTTAGTAAGATGCCATGCGTTATGGTTCTGCTTTAAGCAGCTTGTTATGCGAACTTTTCTTACACGTATCAAACGAAGGTTTTCACTAGCCATTGGTGCTTCAAAATACTGGGTTACTTGATGATATACAGCTTTTGTGTCAAACATAGCTCTTTCTGGTTGTTCAATCCGACGTTTAGCGAGATGAGATAAACATTGCTCATCGGTTAAATCTAAATACTAAAATTCATGTTCACTGTTTATTTCACAACACAGTGATATAAACCAAGCTCTTTGCTTTACGGTATTAGCTGGAAAATCCATAACGACGTTAACCCCAGCATTCAGCAAGTTTTGAACATGACTATTAACAAAGGTCTTAATCAAGCTTGAGTACTTTATGTAATCATCAAATGTTTGTATCGAACATACTAACCTTTTGCTAGTTATAAAAATATCCACCGCAACTGCGCCAGAGCCAAGATTAATTTGTTACAATCTGCTTTTAATATGGCTAATACATAGGTTTTTCTTAATGCATCCGCGAAATCGCCACTTAAATGGCTACGACTTTACTTTGCTATGCAAAGATACCCCTGCCCTAGCAGCCTTTATAAAGCAAACGCCAACGGGGACTGATACGATAGATTTCACCAATGCATTAGCGGTCAAAACGCTCAACCAAGCGTTATTAAAAAGTCATTACAAAATCGATTTTTGGGATTTGCCCGACACCTACCTTTGCCCGCCGGTACCTGGGCGTGTTGATTACATTCATCACTTAGCTGATTTACTAGCAAAAGATAACCAAGGGCACATACCAACAGGTAAACAAGTAAAAGTGCTTGATGTAGGAACAGGTGCAAATGTGATTTATCCACTTACTGGTAATCTCGAATATGGCTGGCACTTTACAGGTTCAGATATCGATGCCTTATCCGTTAAAATTGCAAAGCAAATTGTGCAATTTAATCGACTTAAAATTACCATAAAGCAGCAAAGCAATACCAATAAAATGTTTACAGGGATTATTTCTCATAAAGATGTGTTTCACCTTACTTTATGTAACCCACCATTTCATACCAGTGAACAACAGGCCAAAGAAGGTACTGACCGTAAGTGGAAAAACTTAAACAAAGCCCCGCAAAAAGTGCTTAATTTTGGTGGCCGACAAAATGAGCTCTGGTGCGAAGGTGGTGAGCGCGAATTCATCAGTAAAATGATCATTGAAAGCCAAGAGTTTGCCGAGCAGTGTATTTGGTTTACGTCACTGGTTTCTAAGTCTGACACCTTGCCAGCTTTAAAAAAATTGCTTAGTACACTTGATGTGAAAGATGTAAAAGTTATAAAAATGGCACAAGGCCAAAAAATAAGTCGCTTCATTGCTTGGAGTTACTTTGATAAAAACGACCGCCAAGCCATTCTAAACGAACTAGTATAAGGATAATAAGATGATCGACTTTCGTTCAGACACAGTAACTAAACCTACAGCACAGATGCGCGCAGTTATGAATGACGCAGCTGTCGGTGATGATGTTTACGGCGACGACCCAAGCGTTAATCAGCTTGAACAATATGCTGCTGAGCGCCATGGTTTTGAAAGCGCCCTTTATTGTAGCTCAGGTACACAAGCAAATTTACTGGCACTGATGGCGCATTGTGAACGTGGCGACGAATACATTTGTGGTCAACAAGCACATAACTACAAATTTGAAGGTGGCGGTGCTGCTGTTTTAGGTTCTATTCAGCCGCAACCTATTGAGAATAATACTGATGGCACTATAGATTTAGACAAAGTAGTGGCTGCAATTAAAGCTGATGATTTTCACTTTGCAAAAACCAAACTACTGAGCTTAGAAAACACTATTGGCGGCAAAGTACTCCCACTTAGCTACCTTAAGCAAGCAAGAGAATGTGTAAATAAACATAACCTTGCTCTGCACTTAGACGGTGCCCGTGTGTACAACGCTGCGGTTAAGTTAGGGGTTGATATTAGAGAAATCACACATTATTTTGATTCGGTGTCTATTTGCTTATCAAAAGGGCTTGGAGCCCCTGTAGGCTCACTTTTGTTAGGAAAAAAAGCATTAATAGATAAAGCGCGCCGCTGGCGTAAAGTGCTCGGTGGTGGTATGCGCCAAGCGGGTATGCTTGCGGCCGCAGGGCAGTATGCACTTGAGCATCACGTAGCACGACTTGCTGATGACCACGAGAACGCTGCTTATTTAGCACAGCAGTTAAACGCGTTAGCGGGTTTTGACACATCATCGTTTCAAATTGATACCAACATTGTTTACGCAAATGTTGATGAAAGTATCGATTTAAGCGCTGTAGTAAAAGCCCTAAAAAAGCAAAACATACTATTTTCAGCAGGTAAACCACTGCGCTTAGTAACCCATTTAGGGGTCACTAAGCAAGATATTGATAGCTTTATTTCGGCGCTATCGGCCGAGGTTTAACGCTTCTTTATAATGTTTGCGGCACACCGATACGTAGCGGTCGTTGCCGCCAATTTCTACCTGATTACCGTCAGCTATTGCATTGCCCTGTTCATCTGTGCGCAGTACATGGTTCGCTTTACGGCCGCAATGGCACACCGTTTTTAGCTCAATGAGTTTATCTGCCCATGCAAGTAGGTATTGTGAGCCGCTAAACAACTCGCCCCTAAAGTCATTACGTAAGCCATAACAAAGTACCGGTATACCTAATTCATCAACTACATCAGTCAGTTGCATAACTTGCTCTTTTGATAAAAACTGACATTCGTCAACTAAAATACAGTGACGCTTTTGCTCCGCGTGCAACGTTTTAATCAATTCAAATACGTTTTTATCAGCATCAAAAATGTGTGCATCAGCTTGTAAACCAATTCGCGATGACACTTTACCCACCCCTGCACGATCATCTATTGCCGCAGTTAAAATAACGGGTTCCATACCTCGTTCACGGTAGTTAAATGCAGATTGTAAAAGTGTTGTCGATTTTCCTGCATTCATCGCAGAATAATAAAAGTACAGCTGTGCCATGAGGTTGCCCATAAAATAAAGTCGCAATATGCTACCTTAATCACGCCGTAACATCACCCTTTCCTTTGCGTTTTAAAGTGCAGTGTTTTAATCGGTCACGTTTAGATGAAGAAGTTGAGCGTAATGAGAGGAAATAGGTTGTTTTGCTAGCTGCTGCCACACTAGTTTAACAACATTTTCATGTTTTGAATAAAAGCTGTTTGAAAAAGCTAAATAAGCCGTTGTCGTATTAAGCGGCGGAAATACAGGCGCTAATTTATGTTTATGGTATACAGACAAATCAACTGTGTTATTACCGATTTCGCATATTGCTAACGTTGCATCTGCATTTCCTGCTATAACTCGATTCACCGCCTCTTGTTGCGTAAATGAATGCTCTATAAAAAATGTTTCTTCACTTGCAGCATCACCAATAAATAACCCATTTGGCACAACAAGAGAGAACGCTTTTCGCTGAAACACTTCCCGCGACTCCCACTTGGTATGAAAGCGCCTATTACCAAGTAAACATTGGCTAAATCGTGTAAGTGCAAATTCGCTAATAGGTTGCTTATTGTTATTAACAGGAAAAGCCGCATAGCTTAACTTTTCGTTATTAAATGCGCTTAGATGAGCATCCATTTCGCCTGTTTTTATTGCTTCGATACAAGATTGCCGTGTTTTTTTGTGCAAAATAAAATTTATCTTAGCTAGGTTATCGTCAATATGTTTTAAAATATTGAATTGGGTTTGCGCTGCAAAAATGGGGATTTCATTCCGAGCGTTCAAAAATAGTGGCGCTTTCGCAGAATCAGCATAACAAATATTGATAGTCTGTATGCTTCTGGCTTGCGAATAAAATGTGGCAAACACGGCAATGGCTACTACACACCTAATATAAAATAACGTCACTGTCATAATAAACTACGAATTTAGTAAATTAATACCAGTGTAGAAGCCAAACTTAATTTTTACAAAATGCCTTCGTGCCTAAGCAACCACTCTTTTCTACTAAGTCCCCCAGCGTAGCCTGTTAGTTTACCATTTGCGCCAATAATTCGATGGCATGGCACAATTATACTGATTGGGTTTTTGCCATTTGCCGCCCCTACTGCACGCACTGCTTTTGGGTTATTAATAGCCAGCGCAATATCTTGGTAACTCTTACTTGCGCCAAATTCAACGTTCATTAGTGCACGCCAAACTTGCCTTTGAAAGTCTGTACCTTTGGTATCTAACGGCACAGTAAACGCAGTACGCTCACCGTTAAAATATTCATTCAGTTCGCTAATACAGATTAAAATCGGTGTTAGTGTATGTTCATTCACCTTATCTGTTTGCATAATTTCAACTGGGTAAAAGCCTACATAGCTAATACCTTTTGAAGTACTTTGAATGGTAATGTCGCCAATGGGGCTTGGCATAATAACTTGTTGCATGCTCATAGTTGCTGCCATAGTTGAAAAGTTAAATATGAACGAAAAGGTGCGCATCGTTCGCTATCAAATTCGCTTACTCCAGCGAGGGCTTTTTTAACCCCTAAATCGCCAGCCAGTAAAATATCAGGGTGGCTTTGACCACGCAGTTTGGCGTAATTAACTGTCCATGGGCCAATACCTTTTAGTTCTAGCCAATTATCAAGTTCTTGGTTGTCTGGGTTTTGATAACAATAAGCACTTAAACGCCTAAGCGCATCTTTACGTGCTTGCGGCATTTTAAAAAAGTCGAGCTCTGAGTTAGCGACCCACTCGGGGCTTGGAAAATAAGAGGTGTCGCTGTGCTGATTAAACTCGTTCACAAGCTGCGTTACTAGGTTATGAGCAGCCGTTACACTTACCTGCTGACCAAGGACGGCGCGAATACCCGCTTCATACTCTGACCAAATCCCAGGTAATCGCAGCCCTTCACTTAGCGGCATTGCACCTTTGAGCTCTGCATTTAAATGCAGCTCTATGGTGTGCGTATCGGCATCTAAATCTAGCACACGTCGAATATTGTTGATCACTTGCTGTAAATAACGGGTGTTATCAATATCAATGACCACTTTAAAGTGATTTTTATGCTCAACAAAATGTGCGGTAAATTGCCCTTGGCAATGTTTGTCTTTAAAGGTTCGACCATAGCTCGTTGCAGTAAGCCATTCAAGGCCACTAATCAAACGGCGCTGTAAAAAGCCATGGTATGCCTGCCAATTATAAGGCGGCCTAAAAGCCAGTGTTAAATTTAATGTCGCACTTGGCTTTTTATCTGACTTACGCAGCTTGGACGGGGCAATATTTAATTGCTTCAAAAATGCATCATTAAAACGGCGGATACTGTTAAAACCTGATGCAAATGCGATATCTGCCACCGACAAATCGGTTTCTTGTAATAACTGCTTGGCAAAATTGCATTGATTAAATAATCGATATTGGGTGATCGAGAGTCCAAAATGTTGATTAAACAAACGACGTAAGTAACGACTCGACACCCCTAGCCTATCAGCTAATACCTCACAATCGTAGGCTTCTCCTTTATCAATGAGTTGCTTAGCACGTAATGCGGTGGTTTTGGTCCCTAACCATGCAGGGCTATTGGGGGCACTGTCTGGACGACAGCGTATGCAAGGTCTAAAACCAGCTTGCGCGGCTAAATGCGCGTACTGATAGTACTCAACATTTTTTTCTTGCGCAGTCGGTGCGGGGCAAATAGGTCTGCAATAAATGCCCGTACTTTTAACAGCAACAAAAAATACGCCGTCAAAACGAGCGTCACGGCTTTGCCTCGCTGTTTGCCATTGTTGGCTAGTCATAATTATTCTCGTTACTCGCTAATATGCTTAGCTTAACTGAATAATTTTTTTTGACTAGCCAGTTTCGGACCTTAACCTATTTGATAAACGTTTATTTAGTTGCTGCTAAATAACGGCGCTCAACTTCAGGCCAATTAATAACCTCATAAAATGCGGCGATGTATTCAGGACGACGATTTTGATATTTCAAATAATAGGCGTGTTCCCATACATCTAGGCCCAGTATAGGTGTGTGGTTATGCATCAAAGGGCTATCTTGATTTAGGCTACTTTCAACAACAAGCTGGTTGTTCTTATCAACACATAACCAAGCCCAGCCACTACCAAAGCGACTAACCGCTGCATTGGTAAATTGCTCTTTAAACTGATCAAAGCTACCGAATGCTTCAACAATCGCTGTATTTAATTCACCACTTGGCTGACCGCCACCGTTTGGTGTCATCACTTGCCAAAATAATGAATGATTATGGTGACCGCCCACATGCTCTTGCACCGCTTGTTGTAATGATTCAGGAAGTGAGCCTATAGTACGAAGTAACTTTTCAGCATCCTGCTCACTATAGTGGCTGCCTTCTAATGCGGCGTTAGCTTTATTGATATAAGTTTGATGATGGAGTGTATGATGAATTTCCATCGTTTTCGCATCAATATGTGGTTCAAGTGCTTCATAGCTATATTCTAATGTCGGTAATGTGTAAGCCATCATGTTTCCTTATCATTAATGAAGTAACTGTGTTTTGTGAGGATGATCACTCAATACATGATTTATGCGTGTGATCAATTCAGGAAAATCTGCGGACATTTGGGCAAATTTAACCAATTCAAAATAGGTTTTGTGATGATGATGCAGAACGAGATGTCGTATTTTTTCATTGGGATGGCATAACACCAAACTAAGCTTTTGATGAGCATGGCATAACCAATTACATGCTTTTTCTGGTTGACCCATCACTTTAAACGTATCTGCTAAGTTATGCGTTGCAACAACAAACGCCGGGAAGCAATGTGATAGTGAATCGGCCACTGTGTCGCTGTAGGGTATATTCGTAAACTGTGCCATTAGTGTCTCCGCAATATTTGCAGCGACTGTATAGTGGTCACGAGCAACAACTAAGTCCCCACATTCAAATGATAAATTTCCTTCATAAATTGCCTTTTGCCATGGGGCAAGTGCATCGTCAATTGGTTGATATGTTGGCGCTGTGTGGGATGTTGTTTGAGTCATAAAATCACCTGCACTTAAAACCTGTGTATTTAAACTACACACAGAAAAGACCAAATGCAAATGATTTTTATTTATATTTTAATTTATTGTTTTACAGCTAAACTTAGTTGCTTTTACTGATGCGCAAAATCAATCAGCTCTTGACCTGTTAAGCGGTAGATAATCCATTCGTTTTGTGGTTTAGCACCAATGCTGTCGTAAAAATCAATGGCTGGTTTATTCCAATCAAGTACCACCCACTCAAAGCGACCACAGTCTTTTTCAAGAGCTTGCTTAGCTAGGTATTGCATAATCTGCTTACCCGCACCTTTACCACGGCTATCTGCACTGACGTAAAGATCTTCTAAATACAAACCATTTTTGCCAAGCCACGTTGAGTAATTATAAAAATACACTGCAAAGCCAATAGGTGTGTCCCCATCTAAACAAATAACACTGTGCGCCGTTGCACCTTCACTGAATAACGTTTTTAAAATAGCTTGTTCGTCTGTTTTAACTGCGTCAGGCTCTTTTTCGTAGATAGCGAGCTCGGTAATAAAATGTAGGATTGTTGCAGCATCACTTGCTACTGCTGGACGAATTGTAATTGCGTTACTCACTCTGTATTCCTTTTTACATCATTATTGTAACGCCCATTTTATAAGGGCTTCAGCATAGTGTAAACGCCCTTTACAGAAATACAGTGCATTAAAAATGGGGCAACTAAAAGTTAGCCCCATTTTGCTTTATTTTTACTTACTCATCGACTTATAAAGTACCGGAAGTACAAATAAAGTTAAAAAGGTTGCACTGACCAAACCGCCAACAATAACGGTAGCGAGGGGCTTTTGTATTTCAGCCCCTATTCCGGTACTGAGCAGCATCGGAATAAGCCCCAGCATTGAAGTGAGCGCGGTCATGAGTACAGGTCTAAGCCTTGAAACAGCGCCTTCAAATACCGCTTTATCTTTGCTATCGCCAGCACTAACTCGATGGTTAATGCTTTCAACCATCACTACACCATTCAATACCGCAACGCCAAATAAGGTAATGAAACCAACGGAACTAGGCACTGATAAATATTGCCCAGAAACATATAATGCTATCACCCCACCAATCACAGCTAGAGGAACATTAACTAAAATTAGCAACACTTGCGATAAGTTACTAAATGCAAAATAAAGCAATAATGCAATGAGTAGCAATGCCACAGGCACTACAATCATCAGCCGCTGTTGTGCCCGTTGCTGGTTTTCGAACTGGCCGCCAATAGCCACACTGTAACCACTTGGCAGCTGCATTTTATCAGCAATGGCAGCGCGTATATCAGCAACCACAGAGCCCATATCTCGCCCCTGCACATTTGCTTGAATAACCACCCGCCTTTGAACATCATCACGACGAACTTGTGGAGCGCCAGATTCAATCTGTACATCGGCTACATCCCCCACCCTTACAATGGCACCCGCAGGGGTTCGCAGTCGAAGATCAGCAATCACATCTGGGTTTTGGCGATAGCTTTTTGCTATACGCACATAAATATCATAACGCTCATTAGCATTGATGATTTGCCCTGTCGATTGCCCACCAATACCATGCTGAACCACATTCATTAAATCAGCCACCGATAAACCAAAGCGCGATAATGCTAAACGGTTGGGTTTGACTATGAGCTGTGCTTCACCGCCTATTTGCTCCATCGCGACATCTTTAGCGCCAGGTATTTGTTGAACTAGCTGCTCAATTTGTTGGCCTTTTTCACTCAACACCGCCAAGTCACTACCGAACAACTTAATTGCCAATTGCGCTTTAACACCCGATAAAAGCTCATCTACTCGGGTAGCTATAGGCTGTGAAAAATTGAACAAAAGTCCAGGGAATTGCTCAAGCTTGGCTTCCATTAGCTGTTGCAATTCAACACGCGTTTTCGCATTTACCCATTGTTCATGGGGTTTTAAGCCTAAATAGATTTCAATATTGTTAACCGGTTCAGGATCGCCCCCCACTTCAGCACGACCGATTCGGCTTAGCGCATATTCAACCTCACTAAATTCAAGCAACATGGCTTCAAGCTTTGGCGCAACTGAGATTGCCGTATCAAGACTTGCAGAGGGAGCAAGTGTCACACGTAGATTAATAGTGCCTTCTTCAAGCTCTGGCACAAATTCAGTACCCAGCCTTGGTAGCATAACGGCCGCTACAATCAGTAATAACCCTGCTATAGCTAAAACGCTGCGCTTAGCCTGCAATGCTTTTTGTAAAGCCCGTTGATAAAGCATATCGATAGGTTTTAACAGAATACTCTGTTTTACTGTCACGCCCTTAGTAAATAGGTACACACACAGAGCTGGCACCACAACCAAGGCAACGATCACAGCACTAATAATTGCTAACATGATGCTCACTGCCATTGGTTGAAATAACTTCGCCTCAACGCCTTCAAAGCTAAACAGCGGTAAAAATACCGTTAAAATGATCAAAGAGGCAAAAAAGATAGGCCGTGCCACTTCTTTTGCAGCAATAGCAACCAGCTGTGAAGAAGGCTTATGTTGATTATGCTTTAGCCCTAAATGCCTAAATACATTCTCAACCATCACCACTGAGCCATCTACCAGCATACCGATGGCAACAGCAATACCACCTAACGACATTAAGTTTGCCGATAATCCAAGCCATGCCATGACACTCAGTGCTAATCCTATCGAAATAGGGATCGACAATAACACCAAAAATGTTGCTCTTAAATCTAACAAAAATAGCGCTAATACTATGATAATAAATACAAAAGCTAAAAGCAGTGCATCAATAACGGTTTGTACCGCTTGGCTTATAAGCTCTGCTTGGTCGTAAATTGCTTTAAATTCAACCCCCTTTGGCAGTGCTTGATTTATCATCTCGATACGCGCGTTGATGCCATCAATTGTTTGCTTGGTATTTGCGCCCATTCGCTTTAGCACGATACCAGTAACCACTTCACCACGATTGACTATTTCGCCTTGATCATTTCGTTTAGATAAGGTGACAGCACCTTGACGAATTTCACTGCCAAGCTCAACATTCGCAACATCGGCCACTTTAACGACCGTACCATCAATGGTTTTGATAGGCGTTTGCGCAATCTCACTAAGCCCTTTTTCCCCTGGGGTAAACCAACCTGTACCTCGGATAACAAGCTGCTCTTGACCACGGTTCATATACCAGCCACCCACATTAGAGTTGTTAGCATCTAGTGCGTTACTAACATCTTGTTGTGTTAAGTCATAAGCTAATAACTTATTGGGGTTTAAATTTACTTGATACTGCTTTACCTCACCGCCAAATGACAGAATATCGGTCACACCATCAATGGGTAATATAAGTAATTTAACCACCCAATCATTTAAACTACGCAGTGCCATGCTATCTATGTTTGCATCTGGCTTTGCTTCAAGTAAATACTGATAGACTTGTCCAAGCCCTGATGTGTTAGGGCCCATTGTTGGCATACCCACACCATCTGGTATCAACTCTTTAGCAGATTGCAAACGTTCAAAAACCAGTTGCCTAGCAAAGTAAATATCAACACTTTCTTTAAACACCACAGTGACGCCCGATAGCCCCGTTTTAGAAATAGAACGAACCTGCTCTACATCGGGCAGTGCATACATAACCGCTTCTATCGGGTATGTGATCAATTGCTCAACTTCTTCAGCCGCGAGCCCTGGCGCTTCGGTATTTACCGCAACTTGCACATTCGTCACATCGGGAAACGCATCTAGATTGAGCTTTGGGATCATAAATACACTCACCGCAATCGCTGTAAGCAAGGCCAGTACCACCAGTAGACGGTTCTTTATCACCGCCTCGATTAATAAATTAAACATGCGTCACCTCTAGTGGTTATGCGGATCGAATCCGCCTTTAGCTAGCTGTGATGCAATAAAAAAAGCACCTTGGGTGACAACTTCAAGTCCTGCTTCAATATCAAACACTTCACGGTAATCACCAAAGCTTCGGCCGAGAGTCACTTCTTTTGCGATAAAGCCACCATCATCATCTACAACAAATAATTGCCAGTCACCATCTGCACTGCGAGTTAAGGCATTTTCAGGTACGGCAAGTACCTCTTGGTCTGTTTCAAAATGAAAATACACATCCGCAAACATGCCTGGGTGCAAACTATGCTGGGTGTTTTTTACCTCGAGCCTAACAGTTCGTGAACGTGTTTGTTCATCAATGGTATGTGCTTCTTGAATAACCCTTGCTTGATAGCGATGGCCATTTACTTCTAATTGCGCCGTAGAGCCATTACTGATAGTACGGTCTTGATTAGCTGAAAGCTGAGCAGCAACCCAAAGCGCTGACTCATCGGCTATAAGCATCAGCTCAATCCCCGAATCAACTCGCTGACCTTGGGCAAAGTTATCAGTTAAAACAGCACCCGATGTTTGTGCAAATAAGGTGTATTCACCAAGTTTTTCAGGCGTTATAGTAAGTGTTTGCGCAATGGCTTGTTTCGATAAACCAAAGGCAACAAGTCGGCTATAGGCGACTTCATATTCGGCTTTAGCGGTCAGGATTTGCTTTTCGCTCAGTGTGCCGCGTGTCATTTTAGTGACTCGTTGCCACTCAGCTTCTGCTAATCTAAATTCAGTTTGTTGGCTGGCAACTTCACCACTAAATAAGGTGACTAAAGAGTCTCCTTTATTTACGTGTTGCCCAAGCAAAGCATGGCGCTTTACAACAATTGAATCAACACGCGGTGATACCACATAACTGGCATAGCCATTGGCTTTAATTTCACCTGGGGCATACAAAGTTTGATTGTGTGTTTTTAGTACAAGACGTTCAACCTTTATATTAGCTAGTTGCTGTTGTTGCTCAGTTAAACTTACTTCATTAGCTTGCTCATTTTCTTGGTGATCATGCGCCTGCTCTGAAGCGTGATTATTTGTGACATACATAAAACATACGCACAGCAATGCGTAACGCATAAAATTTCTTAAAAACATATATTTTCTCTTACTTAAAATGGGCTTGGCCCAAAACGAATCTAAAGGATAGAGTTAAGTAAGAGCTAAAATTGGTGGGCGATGTAGCGGTGCTAAGTCAGCTGATTTGAAGTTTAAATCGAGTGATTCTATTTTAGTAAAATAGATATCAGTAGGCTCAGACAATTGCAGCGAATCTACAAATGCAGGGCTATGACAAACGTGACAATGGCCTTTCTCAGCTGAGTCAGATAACTGTTTTGCAAGCTCGGCATGTTCAGATTGGTGTAGTTGATGATCGCCATTGACAGCGCAATGGGCTTCAAGGTCGATTTCTTCAGATAACAGTACCGAAGCTTGGTTAAACGCAACATTATGATCGGCCACATCAAAGCTATCCAGCAATGGCTGGAGCAATAATACGCTAATCAAAATAAAAAATGCTGCTTTCACATAGAACCTAAAAATTGGTACATCAATGCTAAATTAACAAATCCACCTGCATTTGAACAGTAAATTATTAGTGTACGCAAGCAAATGATTACAAACATTTCAAAACGCGTATTCGCATGATATAAAAATAAGGCAAATCAAAAACTAGGTAATTTTTATGGGACACGGACACCACCATCATCACGATACAAGTAACCAAAGCACCCGCCAACTTATGTTGGCTGTTGCGATTAATGTGTTATTAACTGTCGCTCAGGTGATTGGCGGACTTGTTTCTGGAAGCTTATCTTTAATTGCCGATGCATTACATAATTTAAGCGATGCGTCGTCACTCTTTATTGCTTTGATTGCGCGTAAAATTGGCGCAAAACCTGCCAATGAACGCTACCAATATGGTTATAAACGCGCCGAAATCCTTGCAACCTTGTTTAACAGCCTAAGTTTAATTGTTATTGGCGGTTACCTAATTGTTGAAGCCATCTCCAACTACTTAAACCCAGAGCCCATTGACGGCTGGATCATCATTTGGGTTGCAGGCCTTGCGCTTGTTATTGACCTAGTCACCGCCCTTTTAACTTACAAAGCGGGTGCAAAAGACAGTATGAACATTCGTGCTGCATTTATTCATAATATATCGGATGCAATGGCTTCGGTGGTGGTGATAATCGCGGGTACCTTAATCATTTTGTATCAGTGGTACATTGTTGATTTAATTGCCACCATGCTGATTTCGATGTATGTCATTTACCACGGTATTTTACTGTTAATTGCCAGCAGCAAAATTCTAATGCAAGCGGCCCCTGATAACTTTAACTCACCAGAAGCTATAACCCAGTTGAAAGCACAATTTACAATGGCTGAAATTGATTATCTTAAAACATGGCAGATAGATGACCATCATATTCATTGTGAGCTTAAATTTAGTGCCAAGCAAAACATCAATAACGATGAAATTCGTCATTTTTTACATGCTAATTTTGCCATCGAAAGCTGTACTATTGAACAAGTTTTAGTGTAAATGTTACGCGTTATCATTTACTATTCAGTTTTGTTTTAACAGCAAACTGAAGGAACAAACCTTGTTGAAGTTGTGGTTACGTCGTACGCATTTATTCTTTGGCTTAATAAGCGGTTTATTTTTAATTTGTTTAAGTTTGACCGGTGCGCTGCTTATTTACGCAAAAGACATTCAACACCTCACTCAAAGCGATAAGTGGACAGTTACCCCAGCAACATCAACACTTGATTTTGATAGCCTTATCAAACACGTTTCAGCTTCTACCGAGCAACCCGTCACTCTGTTAATGCCTGAGCAGCGAAGTGATCTTGCGTGGCAATTACAGCTTGCCAATAACCGTTATGTAAGTGTTAACCCTTACAACGGCCAAATTTTATATGAATACGATTACTACAGCACTATTTATGGCTTTACCATGGCTTTGCATCGTTGGCTACTTTATGAAGATGGTGATAAAAACCGCCCTTTAAGAAACTGGGTATCTGTGTGTGCGCTCATTCTTATTATTGAAATTTTGCTTGGCTTTTATATCTGGGTTAAACCAAAAAATCGTATGAAACGCTTGGCTATTAAGCGTAAAGCAAAGTTTAGAGTGTTGATGTATCAGCTACATACCGTTCTGGGCGTGTACTTTTTAATTCCTCTTATTTTAATTGCTTATACAGGTATGGCGTTTAACTGGAAAGAACAAACAAAAGCCGTATTAGAGTTTGTGATGCAAGGCACTATTGAAGACAGACCTAAACCACCGGCAGTGATTCCCCCTTCAGAGAACGCACCTCATCAAGTTCAAAAAGCATTTGATAATACACTAACCGTATTTCCGACAGGTCAGTTATTTAGAATTTACTTACCTAAAAAGCCAAGTGACAACATTGGTTTTAGGATAAAGAATCCAGGTGAAAGTCATGCTTATAGTTGGGTATGGGCTAACCCATACTCAGCGGATATTGTAACAAGTTATGATGCCAGTAAAAGCTCTTGGACCACACAAACATGGAACTTTAAATATAAGTTTCATATAGGTGATTTTGCAGGACCGATTGTGCAATTACTGTGGTTAATACTTGCTATTTCTCCTTTATTTTTTGTGGTTTCGGGCGTTTACTTTTGGTACAAGAGGCACAATAAGTAGCAAGCTTTTAATCTTGATTGCTCTTTTTCATGTGGACTGATTATGAAAACTAAACTCAAAAACGCGTTCAATAACGAAATGCAGCAAGCAAAATCAGCATACAATAACGGCGAATACACGCAGGCTTTTACACATCTAGAAAGAGCCCATATTCTAGGCCAATCTTATATTATTCCTCACACATTATCGCACTGGTGGATGTGTAAAATTGGCTTTAAAACACATAATTACAAAGAAGTGGTTGGCCAGTTTATGCGCATTTTTGCATCGGTTATATTTTCTCGTTTATGGGTTCCTAAGGGAAATACAGGAGGAACTGACGTTAATCCATTTAAAGTAATGCCAGTACCTGAGGACTTAAAACAGTACCTAGACTAATTTATTAGCCAAGGTACTCGTAACCATTTTTATATTTTATTTTTTACCCATTATTGCAAATCATTATCATTACCCTTGCCTTTACACTTCTTTACATTTACACTTCTGCCCCACTAAACAGTCTATTTATCTTTTTTTAACAAGGACAACCATGTTAAGAACGTCGTTAACACTTATTGCACTGGCAGTAAGTAGCTATTCTTTCGCTGATGACTCAATCAATAAAAAATTAACCGCTGAAGAAATGGAGCACGTTGTTGTTTCAGGTAGCCGCGTATTTGAAAGCATCGATGAAGTTCCTGCATCAATAACCATCATTAACCAAAAGCAAATCGAAGAGCATTTAAAGGTTAATCCAGAACTACAAAGCTTACTATCACAGATGGTTCCAGGGCTTGCACCAGACACAAATAGTTCAAGTAATACGGGTCAGAGCTTACGTGGTCGTGCTCCACTGGTTATGATTGACGGTGTGCCACAATCAACACCACTTAGAAATGGCTCATTAGGCGTTAAAACACTCGACCCTAGTGCCATTGCTCGCATTGAGGTAATTAAAGGTGCTACATCGGTATATGGTAATGGCGCATCAGGCGGCATTATTAACTACATCACTAAGCAAGCTAGCAGCGATGGTAAAACAGAAGGTGAAATCAGCCTATCGTCACGTTTTAGTGCAGTTAAATTAGAAGAGAGTGCAGGTGCACGAATCTCAGCAGCAATTAATGGTCGCGCAGGTAAATTAAGCTACTTATTTACAGCTAGTTATGAAGAAAATGGTGTGCAACGTGACGCAGAAGGCGATATTTTAGGCCTTCAGTACGGCTTATCTGATGCTGTAACTGAAAACTACTTCACAAAGCTAAGTTATGACTTTGATGACGAAAAGCAACTACAATTTAGCTATAACTACTTCAGCTCACAACAAAAAACTGATTTAGGTGATGTAGTTGGTGATGGTAACAAAGGCGAGAAAACATACGCTATTCACGTACCAAAAGAGCTACAAAAACGTGGTAAGCCGCAGGGCCCAGACGGTAATGAAAACATTACTTTAAAATACACAGACTACGCGTTATTTGAAAACACCCAAATGACCCTAGATCTGTATATGCAAGATATCGAAAATATATTTTTCTTTTCACCAAACCTTGCTAACCCTGACGAAGGTTACGATGGCGGTCAATCAATCATCCGTTCTGAAAAAGAAGGTGCACGCGCTACATTTAACACACTTGTTGATTTTGACACTGTTGAGGCAACATTTATTTATGGTTTAGATGCTTTGAACGATACCACTTCTCAACCGCTTGTAGATGGTCGCGTTTGGGTTCCTGAAATGGAAATGGAAAGTATTGCTGGCTTCCTACAAACTAAATGGGTTATCAACAACGACATCATTGTTAAAGCGGGTGTTCGTAAAGAAAGCATTGATTTAACGGTTGATGATTACAACACTTTAAAGCTTTGCCGCTCAGCCACACAATGCTCAGTACCATTGAGTGTTAAAGGCGATACCATTGATTACGACGCTACAACCTACAACATTGGCGTAAAATACAACTTATCGGATGCATTTAGCCCGTTTGCAAATTACTCGCAAGGCTCTGATATTTCTGATATTGGCCGCCTTTTACGTTCTGCAACTGTGAACGATATTGGGTTAATTCAAACTGAAGCTTCAATTATCGATAACTATGAGGTTGGTTTTACATCTCAATTTGATGATGTACGCTTTGAATTTGCAGCTTACCGTAGTACGTCAGAGTTTGGGACAACGAATAGCTTTAATGAAGTAACGGGTGTTTATGAGCCTGTACGTGCACCACAAGAGATCTGGGGTTACGAAACAATAGTTGACTACACTATCAACCCAACTTTAAGTCTAGTTGCTACTTACAGCTATGTTGAAGGTAAAAACACAGAAGACGATATCTACCTTGGCTCTCGACAAATTAGCCCACCAAAAGGCACAGCTAACTTAAACTGGCAGCCAAGCGATGAGCTTTCATTAAGTGTGAGCTACCTCTATGTAGGTTCGCGTAAACGCTTTGAACCAAATGCAGACGGTGATTACGTAGGTGATCAGGGCCCTATTGATAGCTATAACATTTTCAACTTGAGTGGTCGTTACAATTTTGCTGACAATTGGCAAGCATTTATGGGCGTAGAAAACCTCTTTAATAATGATTACTTCCCTGCTCGCGCTCAAGCATATACATATGGTGGCTATAACATTAAAGGTTTAGGCACCACAGTGACACTCGGTGCTAAATATAGTTTTTAATATTTAACTGAATATTACTTTATAAGCCCTTCTAGTAAGGGCTTTTTTATTTGTGAAAATACAAACAATAAATTGTTCACAAATCGATCACTAACGCAAACTTAAACGAGAATCACAATCAATAGTAACCAACTGATTTGCAAGGAAAAATATTTGCATTCTTGTTTTAATGTACTACAATTATCGCAACTTGGAATTTGAGGACAGCACGATGAAAGGTAACCAAAAAGTCATAGACAGTTTTAACAAACTTCTCGCTAACGAATTAGCCGCTATAGATCAATACTTTATCCACTCTCGCATGTATGATGATTGGGGCCTAAATAAACTGTACGAGCGCCTTAACCATGAAATGGAAGAAGAGAAAGATCACGCAGATTGGCTAATCAAACGTATTTTATTTTTAGAGGGCGTGCCTAACATGACGAAACGTCGTGACCTATTAATTGGTTCTGACGTGAAAAGCATGATGCAAAACGACCTAACTCTTGAACTAGAAGTCGTTGACTGCGTTAAAGAAGCCATTGCAATTTGTGAGCAAGAGAAAGATTATCAATCTCGTGAAGTACTTGAAAAGCTATTATTTGATACCGAAGAAGATCATGTTTATTGGCTTGAACAGCAACTTGGCTTAATCGACAAAATTGGTAGCCAAAACTACCATCAATCTCAAATGGGCGAATAGAGGCTAAACGTATGAAAGGCGATAAAAGCGTAATTGCAGCATTAAATAAAGTGTTAGCCAACGAACTAGTTGGTATTAACCAATACTTCTTACATGCACGCATGTTTAAAGATTTTGGCTTTTCTAAACTAGACAAAGCTGATTACAAAGTATCTATTCAAAAAATGAAAAACGCTGACCGTCTAATTGAGCGTATTTTATTTTTAGAAGGTCTACCTAACCTACAAGACTTAGGGCGTCTTCGTATTGGCGAAAACTCTGAAGAAATGATCGAAGCAAACATGAGCTTTGAGCTTGACTCACTCCCTGATCTTAAAGCAGCCATTAAACTTGCTGAAGAGAAAAAAGACTATATTAGCCGTGAAGCGTTAGATAACATTTTAAACGAGCAAGAAGAACAAATTGATTGGCTTGAGACACAACAGCAGCTAATCAAAACCGCAGGACTTGAGAATTATCTGCAATCGCAAATGTGATACTAATTTGATCTACAATAAAGCAGCGCCAGCTGCTTTTTTTTATTCTATTACCCTATCCACAATTTAAAACTTAAATACTAGTTAGACTGAGCAGTTTTAAGCCAAACAGATCAGAAAAATCAGATATTACTGTAATTGTCGCAATTAAAAATGACTACACGATGAACAAAGTAATGATTTTTATTATCATCTCATTGTTTTCTTTTTAGAAACGGATGCTGCCCTTTTTAAATTTAAAATCAGGTCAAAAATACACGACTAAATACTGACCAATCGCATCTATTACTAACATAAATTTAGGTTAAATAATGAATGATTTAGGTAAACGAGTAGCCCTTTCACCTTCTTCTAACAACTTTAAGGAGTGTGTAGATAAAACCCTAAACGAAGGCATTATTGCCGGCAAAAAAATAACGATGAACTGGCTAGTTGACGCACTCAACTACCCCAATAGAAAAAAGCTAGAACGGGATTTTCGGCGCAACTTAAATACTACTTATCGTGTCTATGTGATGGAAAAACGCTTAGCTGTTGCCATTAAGATGTTAGATGATAAGAAGCTTTCAGTGAAAGCGATTGCACTATCGAGTGGCTTTAGTAACTCAGCCACCTTTTGTAATGCATTTAAACGAGAGTTTGGCTCTGCCCCATCGGTTTACAGAACAGATAAATTGAAGGAAATTGTTAAAAGCAGTTGCCACATGATAAAGACAGATCAGCCAGCAACTTTTCATTCATAAGTTATTTTTGCGCACTTTATTGGTGCGCATAAGCTCATAACTTTTCATATACGCAGCTTATTTCCGGTTGGTTAAGTGTGTAAATTATAGTGTTCGAATCTTTAAAGCGTAAATCTTCCACTATGGTTGTAGCATCACTTTCATCATCGCAACGAAAATAACGTTTGGTTCTAACAATACCGTTTACGAAATATTTCAGTTTTGAACTAACAATACAAAAGTTCGGTATTTTTCTCGTACGCGTGCCGTTATGTAAATCACTAAAATCAATAAGAGTACCTAAATTAAAGCCTTGCGTAGGTTGCTGAACAAGTTTGAAAGGGGCACCTTTGCATAGTGCATTACTGCTCTCTTTCGCTTGATAATCACCCTGTTTAGTCTTTATAAGAGATAAGAACTGCGTTTTATTACTTGGTTTCACATCAAGCAAAGCACTTGCAAAAAGCGACGTTGAAAATAAAAAAAGTATTAAATAGGCGTAATATCTCATTAAAAATCCGAAAGCTTATACATGTTCAACTAGCATAGCATGCTGATGATACTTGTTGAATCTCCAAACAATTTACATTCATACGTAATAAGTCACAAATTCGTTTGAGTTAAGTCGCTTTTTCACCTCTAATTTTTTTAGCTAAGGCTGCCAGCTCCTCATCACACGCTCTTTCGCAGTCGTGTGATGATAAATAACCTTCATACTTTTCAATAAATGGGCCAAACGTAGGCTCAATATGGGTGAAGTCAGACGAATTTCCAGTACCATGCAGCGGGGACAGCTTGCTATGTAGATGATCAATTTCATAGCCTTCCAAAAACATACCTGAACGCCCTACATCTTCAAATGCATCATCAAGAAGAATAGCGACTTTTTTAGTGACTATTATTAATTTTGATAAATCTTCATCCGTTTGGGCAAAAGCATAGCTAGAGAGGTGTTTTTTCGGAATAACAACCGTCGCACCTCGCGTATTGGGGTAAATAGATAAAAAAGCCAAATGTTCATCATCTTCCCAGAGTTTATGGCACGGCTCTTCACCTTTAACTATTCTACAAAAGATACAATCATGCATCCCAAAAATATCCTTATTTTAGTTTTGTTATACGACAGACCATAATTGCAAAGTCTGACATGATTTTATTAATTATGCCTTTTTTTAGCTCAGACCTTAGCTAAAAAACTAAAGACAGTGCTAACAATATACACTGTATTTGAACTCCTTATATTTCCTTATTGTGATATACCATTTATGTTAATTTTTACCGACCAAAACCAATGACCTTTTTGCCACTTAACCCTTTTTTATGCCATTCGGTTTGTTCTTCACAAAATATTTGTGCATCTAATTCTTTACTTGGCTCTTCGTTTAAGCTGCCTGCAGGCACAAGTAAGTATTTGTTGTCTTGAGATGCAAAAGGCAGCGCAGAGCCACAGGTTTTACAAAACGCCCTAGATAATGCACGGCCAGGGTAATTAAACCGCGTAATGTGATTTTGGCCTTTAACCCATTCGATAGCATCAGGTGAGGTAAACAAGTTTGCAGCGTGAGCAGTGCCAGTTAGTTTGCGGCATTGTTCGCAATGACAGAAGAAAAAACGCCTAAAGTTATCAGCGACTTTATAACTCACTTCGCCGCAGCAGCATCCACCAGTAAGTGTTTTAGTCATATCTATCTCCTTATTCGCTAAGCTAAAAATTTATACCCTAAACGATGCGCTATTTACTAATTTTTGGCAATAAAAAAGGCCATGTTGCACTTACAACATGGCCTTTTTGCATTGATACAACTTAGAAATCTAAGTTTGATAAAACTTCATCATCAACGTTATTAGACAAGGTCACTTTAAGTTTAGGGGTACGAGCCATTTCACGTTTAATCGCAAAATTAGCTTCTTCGTTACGCGCCCAACTACGACGAGCAATACCGTTGTTAACATCAAATAATAGCATAGATTTCAAACGACGCTCGGCAGCTTCACTTCCGTCTAGTAGCATACCAAAACCACCGTTGATCACTTCGCCCCAGCCAACACCACCACCATTGTGGATAGATACCCAAGTAGCACCACGGAAACCATCACCAATTACATTGTGAATCGCCATGTCTGCGGTGAAGCGGCTACCATCATAAATGTTTGATGTTTCACGGAAAGGTGAATCCGTACCACTTACGTCATGGTGGTCACGCCCAAGTACAACCGGACCAATTTCGCCACGATTAATGGCATCGTTAAAGGCTTTAGCGATTTCAGCGCGGCCTTGTGCATCTGCATAAAGAATACGTGCTTGCGAACCAACAACAAGTTTGTTTTGCTTCGCATCTTTGATCCACGTGATGTTGTCTTGCATTTGCTGCTGGATCTCTTCAGGTGAGTCCGCCATGATTTTATTTAAAACGTCTGCAGCAATCGCATCTGTTTTATCAAGATCTTCTGGTTTACCTGATGTACATACCCAGCGGAACGGGCCAAAACCGTAGTCAAAACACATTGGGCCAAGAATATCTTGTACGTACGATGGGTATTTAAAATCAATACCGTTTTCAGCCATTACATCGCCACCAGCGCGTGATGCTTCTAACAAGAACGCATTACCATAATCAAAGAAGTAAGTGCCTTTGGCCGTGTGCTTGTTAACAGCGTCGGCGTGGCGCTTAAGCGTCGCTTGTACTTTTTCTTTAAATACTTCTGGCTCTTCACGAATTAAACGATTTGACTCTTCATAGCTAATATCAACCGGGTAGTAACCGCCTGACCATGGGTTATGAAGTGAAGTTTGGTCTGAACCTAAGTGAATGAAAATATCTTCAGCTAAGAAGCTTTCCCATACATCAACCACGTTACCAATAAAGGCAATTGAAACCACTTCTTCATTTTGCTGAGCCTTACGTACACGCTCAACAAGCTCTGGCATGTTATCGATTAGCTCATCAACCCAACCCTGTTGATGACGCTTAATAGCTGCCTTAGGGTTAACCTCGGCACATACGGTGATACAGTTAGCAATGTTACCCGCTTTAGGCTGGGCACCACTCATACCGCCTAAACCAGCAGTTAAAAAGATCTTACCTTTTGGTGATTCGCCTTTTTCCAGTACTTTACGGAATGCATTCATTACCGTAATGGTTGTACCGTGAACAATACCTTGTGGGCCAATGTACATAAATGAACCCGCAGTCATTTGACCGTATTGAGTTACACCCAGTGCATTGAACTTTTCCCAGTCATCCGGCTTTGAATAGTTCGGGATCATCATACCGTTTGTCACAACCACGCGCGGTGCTTCAACTGATGATGGAAATAACCCCATAGGGTGACCCGAGTACATGTGTAGCGTTTGGTCTTCTTCCATTTCGCTTAAGTACTTCATGGTTAATAAGTACTGCGCCCAGTTTTGGAATACCGCACCGTTACCACCGTAAGTAATAAGCTCTTCAGGGTGCTGTGCTACTGCTGGATCAAGGTTATTGTCGATCATTAACATGATAGCAGCAGCTTGTTCGCATTTAGCTGGGTAATCGCTGATTGAGCGCGCTTTAAGTTCATAGTTAGGCTTAAAGCGATACATGTAAATACGGCCAAATTGCTTAAGCTCAGCGGCAAATTCAGCGGCTAAGTCGGTGTGCCACTCTTTAGGGAAATAACGCAATGCGTTACGAATAGCTAATTGCTTTTCGTCTGCCGATAAAATGTCTTTACGTTTTGGAGCTCGGTTTGCATCACTTGGATACGGTTTTGGCTCTGGCAATACGCTTGGGATACCTTGCTTAATTTGTTCTTGAAAAGTCATTATTTGCTCCCTTAGTTAACTTTAAACGCTTGCGATTTCACAAGTGCAACCATGGCATCAATGTCAGGCTTAAGTAAGCGGTCTTCTTCTAGTTTGGCAACTTTGCTGCGAATGAGCGCAAAGTTTTCTTCAATGATGTCTGAACACGTATTAGGACGTCTAAATTCGATTGCTTGCGCTGCATACATCAGCTCAATAGCAAAGATTTTATCAAGGTTACCTAAAATCTGGTTTAACTTACGGCCAGAAATACTACCCATAGATACGTGATCTTCTTGGCCCATTGATGTTGGTACGCTGTCTGCTGATGGCGGGAAACACAATGATTTATTTTCTGTTACCAACGCCGCAGTCACATATTGCGGGATCATCATGCCAGAGTTTAGGCCACCCGATGTCGTTAATAAACGTGGTAAGCCGTGTAACCCCTCAAGCAGTAAATAACAACGACGATCAGCAATGTTACCAAGCTCTGCCGCTGCAATTGATGCGTAATCTAATACCATCGCAAGTGGTTGACCGTGGAAACCACCACCCGAAATGGCTTCTTCTTCGCTGATCACAATTGGGTTATCTGTTACAGAGTTCATTTCTGTTTCAGCAAGCTCTTTTAAGTGGTAATACGCGTTACGTGATGCACCATGAACTTGTGGAATACAACGCAATGAGTAAGGGTCTTGTACACGGTCACAATCAGTGTGTGAAGCCATGTTTTCAGAGCCTGCAAAAAAACTACGCATACGCGCTGCAACTTCAACGTTACCTTTAAAAGCACGAATTGCGTGCAACTCTTCACGGAACGGTGATTGACTACCTTGCATACCTTCAATACTCATAGCACCTGCGATATCTGCAAGGTCTAATAAGTAACGCATTTTAGTAAGCGCAGTAATGGCATGCGATAAAATAAACTGAGTACCGTTAATTAACGCTAGGCCTTCTTTAGCATGTAAATCTAAAGGTGCTAAACCGTGCTCTTTTAATACGTCTGCTGCTGGCTTGATTGTGTCGTTTACCCAAAACTCACCTTCACCTAAAAGAGGTAAGAATAAGTGTGATAACGGTGCTAAGTCGCCCGACGCGCCTACTGAGCCTTGCTCTGGTACAACAGGGATAATATCAAGTTCAATAAACTTAAGCATACGCTCAACAACGGTTAAACGAATACCTGAAAAACCTTGGCTTAATGCGTGCACTTTGGTGATGAGCATCAGCTTTGAAATAGGTTTAGCGATTGGCTCACCCACACCTACCGCGTGTGTGATCAATAAGTTCTTTTGTAATAGGTTGGTTTCTTCTGGAGAAATTTGTGTATCACACAATGGACCAAAGCCCGTATTGATACCATAAATGGCTTTATCTGAGGCAGCCATTTTGTCTACGTTTTGGCGGCTTTTATTAATTTTATCAATTGCATCTTGGCAAAGCTCTGCCTGTAACGTACCGGCTGCAATAGCATTAACGCTGTCTAACGTTAATTGGTCAACACCATACTTAAATGTCATTTATAACTCCTAAAGAACAGGATTAACTTTTATTTAGATGGAGTCTAGCTTGCCCTCGTTGTTTTACAAATGCATAATTATCGTTATTCATTCCAGATTTATCGAACTAAAAGAAGTGCTATGCAAGTTCATGACGTAGACCTGCGCTTATTGCGCGTTTTTGTAGCAATTGTTGAGTGTGGCGGGCTTTCAGCCGCAGAGTCACGTTTGAATATTGGCCGCTCAACCATTAGTGCGCATTTATCAGATTTAGAAGTAAGGCTTGGTATCAAGTTATGTAAACGTGGCCGCAGTGGTTTTGAAATTACAGACGCGGGCGCCATCGCTTATCAGGCATCAATTGAACTGCTTCAGCAATGCGAGGCCTTTGCTAATACCGTAGCAAGCTCTAAAAACGAGTTATCGGGGCGTTTAAGTATTGCCATGATAGATACCATGGTCAGTGACCCACGTTGTGCTATTCCCCGCGTAATCGCAAAGTTAAAAGGCAAAGGTAAAAACATTCAGTTCGATATTAATGTGTGCGAGGCACGAGAGGTAGAAACCGCAGTAGCCAATGGCCGTTCATTAGTGGGAATTGGTGTTAGCCGCCATCATATTCGCGGGTTAGATTACACCGCCCTACACAACGAAACTAACTTTTTGTATTGCGCAGTCGGTCACCCATTATTTGAGTGTGATGACAAACAAATAAATGAGCTCATTAAAGAAGCCGAAGTCATTACCAGTAACTACATGCGCGATAAAGAAAGCCGAAACGACGGTTTAAACTATCAAAATAGTGCTGTGGCTTATCACGATGAAGGTATTGCACATTTAATTTTATCGGGTGAGTTTATTGGTTATTTACCCGACCACTACGCACAGTTCTGGGTTGATAAAGGTATTTTCAAAGCTATTCAACCGAGTAAATATCACTACGATATTCCTGTGGTATTGATCACCTCAAAAACAAATGCCAGCTCGCCTCTAACAAACGCCATGATTGACGAAATTAAGCGTTGTTATGCGGTTTAGTGTTTTTGTTTAAAGCTTTTTGCTCATTTAAAAGCACGAGACTAAACGCGATCATGGCAAGGTTTGTAGTCACTGGATTAAACGCTTCGATTAAGAGTGCGGGTTGTAAAACGGCAACAAACAGCATTAACCCTACTAAAGCAGCTATATTGAGAATATTGATTAAGATTGAACGATAGAAAATAAAAAACAGCACGGCAAAAATCATTTCACCAACCCCAGCTGCTTGGGTAATCAGCGTTGAGATTTCAGCATTAAAACCAAAACTGGCTGTCATTTTTAGTTCAAGGGGAGCAATGTGAAAAAGTTTTGGCATCAGCCCATGATAAAGCCAACTAAAGCTGATAATAAATCGAGCGATTTGAATGCTAGTGAGGTATTTCATAAAAGATTATGTGCAGAGTTATTGTGTGCTCAGACAGAGCACACAACGAATACGGCTTAAACCGTTGGCTTACCAAAACGGTTTTCTGCTTCATCACCCGCTAAGAAGCCATTTTCAATCAGTACCCAAATACCACCAATCACTGGTACTAAACCAATTAGTACCCACCAACCTGACTTGTTGCGGTCGTGCCAGCGTTTAACTTGAATAGCAAGCGATGACCAAATTAGTGGAATGTAAATTAAAAGTGGAAGGAAAATGGCCGCATTTTGTGAAATCATTGCGCCAATACCACTTAACACAAGCATACCTAAAACACTAATTAGCATTAATACTAATACTGATAACCAATAAGTTTTACGCGGGATTCTACCTTGGAAAGAGAATAAGATATCTTTGCGACTCATGGTTGTTGTATCTGTTGAAATATTAGCAACATCTGATTCAGGAGCTTGATAAACGTTTTCTGACACTGTCATTTCCTTTTGAGTTTTACTTTGGTTTTAGCAAGGCTACCACTCCGTGCAGCTTACTGATTAATCAAAAAATAATTTTTGCACTGTATTAGATCCAACTGAAACCATTGCTGAATCCAACATGAACAAAAGTACCATAAATAATACTATTTAAGGAACTAAAAATTAATAATACAATTAAATTTAATACTTTTTAACTAGCAAAAATAAATAAACTTTAGCTCTCGATATCTCTTTCAACTACAAAAAGCCATTTTAATGGTTGCTACTGCCAATATTTAGCAAACAGACGAGGATATGCCTGTTTTAAAAATTTCGGCTTATCTTTAAAACGCTTGCCTTTTGGCTGTTCAAGCCCAGATGGAATAAATGGTAGCTCATCGTCATTACGCTCTTCAAACAGCATACCGGCGATTAAATCATACTCATCTAAATAAGGATAAGGTTGTTCGTTCAAATGATAAACGGGTGTGCAGTCAGCAACAGAGTCTGGGTTCTCTAAGGCTTTTAGAAATGCGCCTTCACCGCGAGATATAAGCCAACATAAAAACTCTGAAAATCCATAATCATCGTTACAACCAGCCATTACAAACGCAGCACCAAATAAGTCCCAAGTGTAAGCTTTACGCATACGCAAACTAAACTGCTTGTCAAACTCCATAAGTTGCTCATCGGATAGATGTGTTAGCTTTTCTCTTAGTGCATTACACACAGATTCTGGCTCTGCCGTTTTATCTTCTGCGGTCACTAATTCCCAAAATTCACTTTCGGTTAGAACGCTCATGATAGGATCTCTTTAACACGACCAACTTGACCGTCATCGAGTTGTACTTTAATGCCATGGGGGTGGTTTGGTGACTTAGTTAATATACGAGAAACAACACCTTGCGTTAAATGACCTGTGCGTTGATCTTGTTTAAGAACAATATTAACTTCACAGCCTAGGGTTATTTGTGAGCGTGTTGGTACGGCCATAATAAACTCTCTTACAATATTTTTGCAGATTATAGCCATTTGCGACTGTGTTACCAATGTTAAACTCACTTGATGTGTATGTTTTCATGCACTTGACATGGTGTCAGTCAAAGCTGTGTCTATTGTAAGGAAAAAAAACGGCGTATTTAATCCTTACAAAACAGAATAGCTTTTGCTGATATCACTACGTCTATCTCTTTCAGCTCTTTTATAATGACTTGATTTATTTGGTTTGCAAGCGGCGAATTTGATAGAGGCATTTGCTCAGCAAAATAACAACTTACTTTCATAGATGATGGCAGTCTCTTTAAATCAGCGGTGTAAGTTAACCATAAAAAGTTGTCGCTTATGTCTTTTAGATTTTCACATGCCGACGTTAGCGCTGTCCGAATAGCTTTATCGAGGCGTTTTTCAGTTTTGGTCATTGTTCTGACTTTTGCTTTTTAAAGTTTTCGTAGCTATCTTGCTGGCGCTTGACACACTCGTGATATTCTTTATCAGCTAAATAATTGCATTCAGTTAAGCGTGCAGACTGAAGTTCATGAAAACGCGCATTTGAACTACACCCTGTTAACAAAATAAACATTGATGCAATCCCAGTAAACTTTATAGCGTTTAAAAACATTAAATTTCCTTTCTTCAGTTATACATTGGTACTGCGATTTATTGTATATTGCGTGGGTTTAAATACTATCACCAAAGGGTCATATATGATGTTGTCGCAGTTACAAGAGCTGTTTCAGCGTATCGATAAAAGCAAAGTTTTTCAATCATTCGTTATTGCCGTTATTGTTATTTCAGCATTAACCGTTGGGGCTCATACTTATTCGCTTCACCCAACTGTAGAGTTAGCTCTTTATTGGATGGATATGGGGATTACCGTATTTTTCCTTGTTGAGCTTGTGATCCGCTTTATTGCAAGCCGCGGCTTTAAAGACTTTTTCAGTAAAGGCTGGAATATTTTTGATTTTATCATCGTAGTGGGTAGTCTTTACCCTGCCGCGGGCTCTACAATTTTTATTGCTCGCTTACTGCGTATCTTCCGCGTTCTGCGACTTGTATCCATGATCCCCGAACTTAGGCTGCTGGTTAACTCGCTTTTAAAAGCGATTCCACAAATGGGCTATATTGCCCTACTGATGTTTGTAATCTTCTATATTTATGCCGCCATGGGAAGCATGTTATTTGCCGACATTAACCCCGTTTTATGGGGGGATGTATCAATATCCATGCTCACCCTTTTCCGTATAGCGACATTCGAAGATTGGACAGATGTCATGTACGAAACCATGGCCGTGTATGAACTTAGCTGGATTTTCTACCTTACATTTATCTTCTTAACTGCATTCGTATTTTTAAACATGATGGTAGGAGCAATTTTAGAGGTTATGTCTGAAGAGCATCGTAACGCGCGAGAAGAGCAGATAAACGACGATGATATGCCAGCAACCAAAGGGCAAATAACTCAATTACAGGCTGAAGTAGCTGAATTAAAACAGTTACTTAAGAGTAAAGAATAACTCATGGCAAATTTTAGGGCTCGCTTTATCAGCGAGCCCTTTATGTTCACCGCAAAACCACTCTTAAGGGTTTAAAGAACGTAGGCGTGAAACTTGTTTCGCACGTTTGCCCTAGCATTTATACTTTAAACTTACCCACTAAATCAGTCAGTGTATTGGATAACAAGTTTAATTTATCTCCGTTGCCACGTGCACTGTCTGCAATCTCACTCACATCATCAGCCGCATTTTTAATTTCAATAACATTACGATTGATATCTTCAGCTACATGTTGCTGCTCTTCTGCTGCCGTCGCTATTTGAGTATTTAAATCACTGATATTAACGATTGATGCGGTTATTTCGCTAAATTGATGTTGTGCTGAATGGGCTAACTCAACTGTTTTATTTGTGCGGTTTAAACTGGTTGTCATTTCTTTTGACACTTGGTCAGACATCTTCCGTAATGTGTCTAACTGGCTTGCTATTTCTTCCGTTGACTCTGAGGTTCTTTGTGACAGTGCGCGAACTTCATCTGCAACTACCGCAAAACCGCGACCATGTTCCCCTGCTCTGGCGGCTTCAATTGCAGCATTTAATGCAAGCAAATTAGTTTGCTCTGCGATGCCTCTAATCACGCTCAATATCGACATAATATTTTCACTTTCAGCGTCCAGCTGATTAATATCTTGAGTAGCTTTAGTTATGACCTCAGACAGCGATACAACACTCTCTACCGTTTCTGAAATCACACTTTGACCAAGCTCTGAGGCATGCTGTGTTTGTGTTGCAAGCTCAGCAGCATTTGCACAGCTCACCGAGACTTCATTAGCGGTAGCCGCCATTTCATTAATAGCCGTTGCAGCCATTTCTAAAGCTTGTTGCTGCTGTGAAGTAGAACCTGATAACTGCCCTGCTTGAGCTGATGTTTGCGCTGATGTGTCGCTTACATTATGCGCACATTCATTTATTTGTGTGACTAACTCTGAAATCAAATTCAAAAATAAATTAAAGCTATTTGCCAGCTTCCCAGTTTCATCACGCGTTTTAATAATTAACCGCTTGGTTAAATCTCCGCCGCCTTGCGATATTTCTGTCAACCCATCACTCACTTCAACAATAGGTGCAGAAATGAGTTTTGAAATATAGCTGGCTAACAAAATAAACACAGCGATTAAAATTGCACTAATGATCACAATGGTAATTGTCATCGTGTTTGCAGCTTTCATTACTTCAGACTTTTCAACTAAGCCAATAAATTTCCAGCCAAGTTTTTGAGAGGTATAAATATTCGCCACATAATCAGTGTTTTCGAGGTTAATTTCAAATTGACCGCTGCTGTTATTTGCTAGCTGTTTATATTTACCTTCATTAACCTCTGCTAATTGCTTAAAGCGATAATCTGCATGTTTAACATCCACCAGCACGTTACCACTGTCTTCAATAAGCATAAGATAACCGGTCTCACCTAATTTAATATTAGCTATAATATCTGTCAGACCTTGCAGAGATACATCCATGCCCTGAACACCAATAAGCTGACTATTTTGTTTAATTGCTTTTACCGTTGATACAATCACCATATCATCAGCGGCCCAATAATAAGCATTCGTTCTTACTGTGCTTCCATCAGCGGCTTTCGCAGCTTCGTACCATGGCCGTTTTCTAGGATCATAATTAGCGGTTACTTCGCCTTCTGGCCATTGAATATATCCACCTTGCTCATTCCCCATGTAAATATAAGCAAGGCCTGGATGCGTATCGCCAAAGTGGTCAAATAATGTATAAGCAGCTTGTTCTGTATCACTGCCAGACATATGCGCAAGTTTAACTGCATTGGGCGATTGCATATGTGTTTTAACGTCTTGTTTGGCTTCTAAAATAGCGGGGTGCGAAGCTAGGTAGTCTACATTTTTTTCAATCTCTGAAAAAAACATATTAATACCGTTATCTACTTGCTTTGCTTCTCGTTCACTTAATTGGGCAAAACCATCTAATGCCTGTTGTCTTGTTTGTGTGATGACTAAAACGGCGATGATTATTAATGGTAAAACTATTGCGGATGCAAATGACAGCTTTAACTTCTTAGAGATATTCATGATTTAGATCCAATGTATGACTCACAAAAATATAGTGAGCATCTTTATATTCAGCAAGTTATTAGATTTCAATAAAATGAAAAAGTACTGTGTGAATTAAGTAGAGCGTCGTTGAACTTGAATATGACAGTTAGTTGACACTGAAATGAACTGTACTAAATTTACCTATAGCATTTAACATAATTATAACAATCATGTTGAATGCCATCCAACCAATATTGGCAGCATTCGCAGGATGCTAATGTGCTGCCTATTCTACTTTAACTGTCAAAGCTTGCTTTCTCTTCAAATTGTAATCAGGACTTTCGGACATATTTTCAGTAATGCAAGATATATTTAGTTCGTTGATTGTTCACTACTATGTTTCCTAAGTTAAACATAATTGGAGAATAACTATGAAACTTTACCACGCATTTAAAGGGATCGCTGCTGTCGCTCTTTTAGGTCTATCGTCTTTATCTTACGCTGGAAATGACACCGAAACAGATGAGAATGGGGTAATTTTAGCGGGTCATGATGTCATTGCTTATTTTAAGCAAAATAAACCTGTATTAGGGAATGCTAAATATACAGCGGTATACAATGATGCGATTTACCGTTTTCAGTCTGCTAAAAATAGAGATATGTTTAATTCAAACCCAGAGAAATACGCGCCTCAATACGGTGGTTTTTGTGCTTATGGCGTAACCTTTGGTAAAAAGTTTGATATTGATGGCAAAGCATTTGAAATCAAAGACGGAAAACTCTATGTAAATAAAAATATGGATGTTTATAAAGCATGGGCTGAAAACATTCCTAAACACATTAAAGAAGCAAATGATCATTGGCCAGACGTTGAAAATGTAAGTGCTGATGACCTTTAATTTATAGTTAGTGACCAACCATCGCACTTCTAACAGCACCTGGGGCTTCGCCTTGGTGCTGTTTAAACGCTTTTCTAAAAGCGGCTTCTGTCTCGTAACCACTTAACTGTGCTATTTCTGCAATACTAATATCACTACAAATCAGCAATTTACGGGCTTCTATTAAACGCCATTTAAGCAAATATTTCATCGGACTTAAGCCAACTAGTTTTGTGAACTTATCTGCAAAATTAGAACGACTCATTGAAGCTTTACTGGCAAGTGACGCTAAATTCCACGCATATTCTGGTTGTTGATGAATTGCATTAAGTGCTTTGCCTATACGATTATCAAACAACGCCACCAACATACCATTATTTAACTTGCCAGCTTCAACTTGCTCTCTAAGTATTTCTATAAACACCAAATTAGCGAGTTGATCAACTATGGTATAACAGCCTGTGCGCCTTTGCTGTAACTCCACAATCATCATATCAATTAATTGCATTATTCTTGAATTACACGATGAACTTGTAGCGGGAATGTGTAAAAACTCAGGTAAAGCATCTAAAAGCGGATTAACTAGGGTGTGATTAAACTGAAAAAAACCACAAACCATATTCGTTGTTTCACCCGCCCCCTTTGCAGGCTGATTGACTAATTTTTTTGCTGGTTTAATCGGTGAGCTCGATATTATGTGTTGATGATCTCTTGGGAAAACAACAAGATCTTTTTCATTCAATACGATAGTTTCATTCTCAAAATGCAGCCATGCTTGCCCTTTACCAATTAAATGAAATGGAATCCGGCGAGAGCCCGATGTATCAACAGCCCACGAGCCACAAAAATCACCATTAACGTATACTTCGGCCCTCAAGGACATTCGCTCAAGTAACACACTAAGCGGATCAGGATCATTTAAATAAATATTTGGACTTTCAGACATAATTTTAGCTACATGCAACATAGAGAAAAAATTAACACAGCTTAAACTAGCCACATCGGTTAAATCACTTAGGACTAACTCATGGCTAAGATCAAAATGTACCACAAAGACTATTGCCCATACTGTCGAGCGGCAAAGCAACTGTTTAAAAAGTTAGGTTGGCAATACACAGCAATAGAAATCTCAGATAACGACCGACTTTTTCAGGAAATGGTTTCACTGAGTGGTCGTAGAACTGTCCCACAAATATTTATTAATGATGAACATATTGGTGGTTTTGATGATTTTCAGCACTATGTTAAACAGCTAAGCCATAGCTAAATTAGCTTTAGCAGTAGGGAAAGATACACGCTACAGTAAGTAAAACTTAGCTATTGATATCTTTTCCTATACCTACCTCAGTTTTCAACATATATGATAATAAGCTTTGCGCATCAGGATGCTTATCTTTTTTTAACCCTGCTACAACACCTTGTTGATCAGCTACTGATTTATGCTGGCCTAACTTTTCTTTTGCCTGAATTGAGTCAAGTTTGATTTTAATACCAACAATCCCCCGTAGTAGCTTCGCTTGATAATCATCTGGTAGCAAACTCGTGTCGTTTAAAATACTCGGTTCGTATTGGCTAATTAACTCATCTAAGCAAGCTAAGGTATTGTCGTCATCAAGGTATTCAACCTTGCCTTTTGTATGAACTGCGGCGTAGTTCCACGTCGATACAGCAGGCTTTTCTGCATACCAAGTGGGTGATATATAGCTATGCGGTCCATTAAAAACCACTAATACACGCGTATCTTGCAAGCTTTTACCATGACGATTCGCCCGTGACACATGACCATATAAAGTACCAAACTCACCTTCATCGGGTTTATACACCAATGGCAAATGTGTGGCTTCAAATTCACTGTCTATCATCAGCGCAAAGCTATAGTTTTTTATAAATTGTGAGACTCGCTCTGGTGTCATTTTCCACTTGTTGGGTGTGTGCATGCTTTTCTCATATTATTAAAATTGCTCTGATTGTTTGAATCTATCATTGTAATGGATAAAGAATTTTCTACTAGTCTTTACCCGCTACCTAAAGCACAAATAGTGTCATGCCCTTTAACCAATTCGGAAAACTAACAAATCAAGATACCGTTAAATTAGAGTAAAATAATTAAATGATAATTGTTTGCATTAACATTTAATGCATGATACCTTCCTAATTATCGGTACAGGGTGTTGCGGATTTTAATTAATTGGAGACGGAAAAAGCTTTTCTTGTCTCTTGGTTACTAAATCAATGTTAAAGGATATACAGAATGGAAAATTTTAAACCGCCGCAATATCAATGGATTAATGATTCTAACTATCAAACTAAAACCAAACAAACTGATGCCCCACTTTTTGGTGTTTCGCCAATGCAGGATTACTCACAATTAATGCAATTGGGTATAAGCACTCTAAGCGAGCGCATTAAAAAAGTTAATTCCCCGACCAGCGGAGTGCAACCTGCACAGTTGCAAGAAGAATTTGCAGCCATTGATCTAAACACACCTTTAAGTGACATAAATCAAGTCCTCGAAGAGCTAGATCACCTTTATTTAAAACACGCGATATACTTCCATCATCCAGATTACCTTGCTCACTTAAATTGCCCAGTAATGCTTACATCCCTGCTGGCAGAGTTGTTTAGCTCTTCGATAAACACCGCTGTTGAAACATGGGATCAAAGTGCAGGCGCAACACTTATAGAACAAAAAGTGATTGATTGGACATGCCAAAGAATCGGTTACGATGAAGGCGCAGACGGCGTGTTTACCACTGGCGGAACCCAGTCAAATTTAATGGCATTATTACTTGCACGTGAGTTGGCAGGCAAATTAGAACCACAAAGCCATACAAATATTACTTCTGGCTTAAGCAGTAATGCACATCGTTATCGCATTCTTTGTTCTGAATATAGCCATTTTAGTATTCAAAAAGCAGCCGCATTATTGGGTCTTGGCCATGATGCTGTTATCAGTGTTGCGTGTGATGAAAATCGCTGTATTGATACCCATAGCCTCGAAAACACATTAAATGAACTTCAAAGAGCAAATTTATTACCAATTGCGGTAATCGCCACGGCTGGTACAACAGATTTTGGCGCAATCGACCCGATAGCAAGCATTGCTCATTTATGTAAAAAGCATAACTGTTATTTACACGTCGATGCGGCTTATGGTGGCGCTTTGTTAGTATCACAACGCCATAACGAACGTTTGTTAGGCATTGATTTAGCTGACTCTGTCAGTATTGATTTTCACAAAACATTTTTCCAGCCAGTATGCTGCTCTGCCCTATTGGTTAAAGACAAGCGGTTATTGAGCTTTCTAACTTATCACGCCGATTACCTCAATCCAAAGGCTCAAGCACAAGCCGGCGTTCCTGATTTAATAAATAAAAGCTTACAAACAACGCGTCGATTCGATGCGTTAAAGCTCTGGTTAAGCTTAAGAACAGAAGGGCCAGATGCGATTGGTGCCATGTTCGATACCTTGCTTGAAAAAACACAACAGGTATACCAACGCTTAACACGTCATAGCCTGTTACAAGCTGCACAAGTTCCATCACTCACTACACTCGTATTTCGATTTAACGATAGCGCCTTGAGCCAAACTCAGCTTGATGAATGCAACCGCACTATTCGCAGGACCTTAGCTCAGAGTAGCCGTGCCATGATTGCAGCAACAAAAGTGAACAATATTCAGTATTTAAAATTCACTTTATTGAACCCTCATGCATCGATAGACAGCATAGACGACGTATTGAATGAAATTTGCAAAATTGGCGAACAATATGTGATCGACTGCAAAAGCAAACAACTGTGCACAGCTTAAGGAAAGGACAATGAAACCAGAAATTTATGATTTAATCGGAATAGGTGTAGGCCCGTTTAATTTAAGCTTAGCAGCGCTTTCTTCGCCCCTTTCAGACTTGAAGACGCTATTTGTTGACAGTCGCCCTAAATTTGATTGGCATCCTGGTATGTTATTAGACTCTGCGAGTCTGCAAACCCCTTTTATGTCAGATTTAGTGACGATGGCAGACCCGACAAGTCAGTTCAGTTACTTAAATTTTGCCAAGCAGACTGGTAAATTGTATTCGTTTTATATTCGCGAGAACTTCTTTTTACCGCGACAAGAATATAATCAGTATTGCCAGTGGGTGTGCCGTCAGTTAAATAATCTCAAGTTTAATTTTCACGTAGAAAACCTCGAATACGAGCAACAGCTCGACTGTTACCGAGTCTCTGGCAAAGATAAAGTGACTGGCAAGGTACAAGATTTTTATTGTAAACATTTAGTGCTTGGTACCGGTACTCAACCTTGGCTACCTGAATTTTGCCCGACCGATAAGCACATAACTCACTCTTCACAGTACCTTAATAACAAAGCAATGTTACAAAGCAAGTCTGACATTACTATTGTTGGCAGTGGTCAGAGTGCAGCAGAGATTTTCCATGATTTACTGCTAGATATTGATAAATTTGGCTATCAATTACGCTGGTTGACGCGTTCACCGCGGTTCTTTCCTTTAGAGTACACCAAGCTTACTCTTGAAATGACATCGCCTGAGTATATTGATTATTTCCATAATTTACCAAGTGCGAAGCGACAACAACTTATCCACTCGCAAAAGTCGCTATATAAAGGAATTAATTCAGAGCTCATTAACGATATTTACGATTTGCTCTATCAAAAGAAACTGAATTGCGATTTCTCAGCCGAGCTTTTAACGAATACCTCATTAACTAACATTAAACAAGAAGGCCAAAAACTTGCCCTCTCATGCCTACATAACGAGCTAGAGCAAGATTTTAGCTTTAACACTAATGCACTTGTAATGGCGACAGGCTATCAATACCAGTTACCCACCTTCATTGAACCATTACGTCATAAATTAAACTTCGATGAGAACGGCGAGTTACAAGTAGAACGTAACTATAACATTGATGAGCAGGGTCGCATTTTTGCACAAAACTTAGGCCTCAACAGCCATGGATTAACCGTGCCAGATCTCGGAATGGTGTGTTATCGCAATGCCATCATTTTAAAACAAGTATTAGGTAAAGCGCCTTACAGCATTGAAGAGCGCATCGCTTTCCAACAATTTGGCATTCCTAAAAAAGAGAGCTTTACGCCCTCACGTAGTAAAACAACTTCAATGTCACAGGAGGCTATGTGAGCAGTTGTAACCACGCAGAGGTCAGTAAAAGCTTCGCTAGCCAGTGCCAAGCAATAATAAACACAGACGCCTTTGTTATTGATGACTTTCGTTTTTACATTTACCAAGCACAGAAGCACTTTTCCTTATTAAATAGCTGGCTTGCTCAAGATTATGCCCACTTTTGGGGAATGCAAAATATGAATGCAGAGCAACGCCAAAGTGAACTTGCTCCCGCACCTCATAAACTAGCACTTATAGCTTACCAAGATGCGACTCCTGCTTTTTTTATTGAATTGTATGACCCGCAGTTTGACGAAATCGGTAAACATTTTGAAAACCAGTCTGGTGATTGTGGGATGCACCTTTTACTTGCCCCCGTAATCACCCCGCAAAGTGGTTTTAGTCGACGTGCTATTACAGCAACAGCAAAACTCATCTTATCTAAATTAGGTTTTACTCGATTGGTTGTTGAGCCTGACATTAACAATCAAAAAATACATAAGCTAAATAAAAAAATAGGCATTCAGAGTAGTCATATCGTTCGCCTTACAAACAAAGATGCATGGCTAGGTTTTGCTGATCTAGCAAGCTTTGAAGCAGCTACAACACAAGGAGACTAATTATGGAAATCATTAAAAATTCATTCCCTCAACATTTATCTGAATCTTTATGGCAAGGTGCTAATCAACATTTAGTCGCCAAAATACTGTGTGAGTTTAGTCATGAAAAACTAATAAACCCTATTGCAGCAAAAGAAGATAGAAAACAAACAGTGCAGCAATTTCAGTTATTATTAGAAAGCAACCAAGGGCTTTTAAGTTATGACTTTAGTGCTCGTCACTATCAACTAGATCACCTACATATTCAGCCAGAATCAATCGTCTGCAAACTAGATGGCATTAACCAAGATTTAGATGCAGTAACGCTCATTATTTCCCTAAAAGATCGTTTAGGTATTACCGATAGCCTCTTACCAACTTATTTAGAGGAAATCACCAGCACTTTATACAGTAAAGCATTTAAATTGCTTCACCAAAATAAACCCGTTTCAGAGCTGGTACATTGTGATTATCAACAAATTGAAGCGGCCATGACCGAAGGCCACCCAGTATTTGTTGCTAACAATGGTCGTATTGGCTTTGATATGGATGACTGCCACGCGCTTACACCTGAAAGTGGTCAAGCAATGAAATTAGTCTGGTTAGCTGTTGCGCGGGTAAACACAAGCCTAGCAATGATAGAGGAGCTTAATTACGAGCGCTTTATTGAAAGCGAATTAGGCAACCAGCAAATTGCAGCATTTAATAACATAATTGCTGAGCATGGTAAAAAAGCTGAAGACTATTACTTTATGCCTGTGCATCCTTGGCAGTGGCGCGAAAAAATTAGCCGAATTTTTGCTGCTGATCTTGCTCGTAAGCAACTTGTTTATCTTGGTCACAGTGAAGATGACTATCAGGTACAACAGTCGATTCGCACATTCTTCAACTTAAATAACAACAAGCGTTGCTATGTGAAAACCGCGTTGTCTATATTGAACATGGGCTTTATGCGCGGTTTATCTCCTTATTATATGAGCCGAACGCCCGAAATAAACACCTTTGTTGCTGAGCTTGTGAACAGCGACCCATACTTTGCTAAAAAACGCTTTGTCGTTTTAAGAGAAACCGTCGCAATTGGTTATCACCATAAATATTACGAGCAAGCTTTAGAAAAAGACACGCCTTATAAAAAAATGCTCAGTGCACTTTGGCGAGAAAGCCCTTTCAGTTTAACGTTTCAAGGAGAACCGTTAGTTAAAGAAAACCAACAGCTTTTGACATTAGCTGCCTTGCTACATCAAGACAGCCAACAAAAGAGCTTGCTTGTTGAACTCATTAATACCTCTCAACTCACAGCAACTGAGTGGGTAAGCAAATTGCTGGATCTTTATTTACAACCTCTATTACATGCGTTCTTTGCGTATGATTTAGTGTTTATGCCCCACGGTGAAAACCTAATCCTTGTTTTAGAAGAACACCAACCAGTAACTATTTTAATGAAAGATATTGGCGAAGAAGTCGCGATTCTAAACGGCAATTCGCCTTTACCAGGTCATGTCGCTGACTTAGCGGTGAGCCTAGAAGAGGACATGAAGTTAAACTATATACTGCTAGATATTTTCGACTGTATCTTCCGCTTTATCGCACCTCAGCTTGATGCGCAAAATTGTTTAACTGAACATGATTTTTGGCAATTAGTCGCTGATAAAGTTTATCAGTATCAGCATGAAAACCCGCAATTTTCCGAAAAATACACACGTTACAACTTATTTAAGGCTCGCTTTACGCGTACCTGCTTAAACCGCATTCAATTGAATAATAATCAGCAGATGATTGACCTTGAAGATAGAGAGAAAAATCTCCGTTTTGCTGGGGATATCAAAAACCCACTGCATGATTTTGCCACTCGCCATGACTTTCAACATGACACAACAATGGCCTAAGCATAGGCCTCACTATTTATAGACGTAATAGGACTACGGATAAAAATGAAAAAGACTAACTACTTTAAACTCACGCCTGTCGCACTTTCTTGTTTAGCGATATTTAGCCACTCTTTACAGGCTGAGCAAAAAAAGCATCACGATATGGAAGTACTCACAGTCGTTGGTGAACAAAGCAATGCTCAAGGCTATAAAGTCGAGCAAATGAGTACCGCAACGGGTTTAGAATTATCATTTCTAGAAACACCACAATCAACCACAGTCGTGACTGAGCAAGCGATAAAAGATCAACAACTAAATTCAGTTATTGAAGTGATGAACAGCGTAACAGGGATTAATACCCGTCCTTCTGACAACGACCGCTACTCAATCAGTGCCCGCGGTATTGGCGTAAGCAGCATTTTGTATGACGGCGTTGCAACAACCTACGATACACGCTTTAATTATGGTGACAACTTAATGGATAGCGCAATTTATCAGCGCATAGAAGTTGTTCGCGGTGCAACAGGTTTGATGCTCGGGGCGGGTAGCCCATCGGCTGCGATTAATTTAGTTCGTAAGCGTCCGACAGAAGAGTTTCAAGCAAGCGTAAGCTTAAGTACAGGTTCATGGCAACAGTTACGCGGTATTGTTGATTTATCGGGAGGCTTAAATCAAGACGCAAGTGTTCGAGGTCGAGTCGTCGTAGCGTATCAAGATCGTGAAAGCTATCAGCATCGTTACGAGCAGCAACGACAAACTCTTTACGGTATTATCGAAGCAGATATAGGTCGTAATACATTGCTGACGTTAGGTGCTGACTATCAACACACCAAACCTGAAGGCTCAATGTCTGGCGGATTACCGTTATTCGACAACCAAGGCAATAGAACTAACTACAGCCACCATACGTCAACAGCTCCACGCTGGGCGTCATCCAAAACCAAAGCATTGAATAGCTTTGCCACGATTGAGCATAACTTTAGTGATGACTGGCAACTCAAAGCAAGTTACATCTATGGCGATAACGATTTAGAATATGATGTGTTATGGGCTACAGGTCACCCAGACCCAATAACCAACGAAGGGATGATACCTGGCTCACTGGCATTTATTGATGGTAATCGAACCCAACATACATTCGACTTAAAATTAACGGGCCGCTTTACCCTCTTTGACCGCTCACAACAAATTCTAATTGGTGCAAATCAACAGAAGCAAGAGTTTGCCAATCCATATTATGGCTCTTTAGATGAGGCTCCACCTTTAGGTGACTTTAGAGATGAAGATTTTACATATCCGACCCCTACATGGAGCGATGAAGTTCTGTATGGTTCATGGGGGGAAACAAAACAACAAGCAATATACCTTGCCTCTGATATTGAGTTAACCGACGCACTTTCAATGGTAATAGGTGGGCGTATTGATAATTGGGAAACTGACCAAGACAATTTTGGCACCGTTCATGATTACGAAGTTGATAATGAATTTACCAGCTATGTCGGCGCCACCTATGCTATTGGGAAAAATGTATCACTGTATGCCAACTACACAGATATTTTTACACCACAAAGTAGAGTGCAAGCTGATGGCAGTTACCTCGATCCTGTTAAAGGAAAAAACTATGAAGCAGGTATAAAAGCCAGCCTATTTGAAGAAGCATTAGACACCTCACTTTCGGTGTTTGAGATCCGTCAAGATAATGTTGGTGAAGCAACGGGAGAAACCTTACCAGGAACAACGGTTCCTATATACCGCGGTATTGATGGCACTAAAACGCAGGGGTTCGAATTTGAAGCCAATGGTTCAATCAATGAACAATGGAATGTCTATTTTGGTTATAGTCAATTTGAAACAGAAGACCCTGATGGTGAAAAAATAACGACCACCAGCCCAAAACATCAAGTAAAGCTCTTTACTACCTATGAATTGGATAACTGGGTAAATGGCTTACAACTGGGTGCTGGTGTTAATTGGCAAAGTGAGATCCGCAGAGATGTCACTAAGCCAGATAGAAGCTCAGTGGAGGTTAGCCAGCAAAGTTATGGGCTTGTTCGATTAATGGCAAGATACAATGTAAACGATCAACTAACATTGCGCGCTAATTTAGACAACGCATTCGATAAACGTTATTACAGCCAATTAGGCTTTTATAACCAGTTTCAATATGGCGCACCACGAAACTTTAGCATCACTGCTCAATATAGTTTCTAAGTAACTCGACATTATTGCGAATTGCTATTATGCCGCCTCTGTATGAGGCGGCATAATATACACTTTAAAGACGCAATTTTATGAAGAAACTTCCACCCCAGCACAATGAAAGTACAAACATACATGGCGTTACACGATACCACTGAGCTAAACTCTTTACTGGAGCGACAAGCTCCATTTTATAGTCAGCATTTTAAAATTATTAAGCCACATCAACCTCTCCCTGAAAACTGCCAACCATTATCACAACGATTAAATAAACCACATTATACCAAAGCGCTTATGACTTTTTCTAAGAGCTATCAACAACAGCAAGAAGCAATCGATCTTAATGCATTACATTCTATGTGGAGCCAATGGTTTTTCGGCTTTTTACTTCCGCCACTATTAGAATACGCATTAAGAAGCCAGACGAGTGTATTACATGCTGCAATGAACCTTAAAAACTGGCATTGGACTTATCATCAAACGGGGCGAGTAGAATGTTTCTATTTAGTGCTTAGAGAAGATCAAATTCAAAGACCGACTGAGTTAGCTATCACATTGCTAGAGCGGTTACTTGTTAAGCTGATAACGCCTATTATAAAACAACTAAGTACCCTGTCGCCGGTGTCAGAAAAGTTATTTTATAGTCATGTTGCGTACTGTTTTTATTGGTATTTATCAGAAATGTCGTTAGCTCAAGAATTTAAACTTAATTTACTAAACCAGTTATTTAGTAAAGACACATTATTACTCGCTAAAGACGCTACTTTGCCACACCCTTTATGGCGCAAAATTAGACTTAAAAATAGTGACTACCCGCGTATTATGTGTTGTTTACGGCATAAATTACCTAACACACAAATGTGTACTATTTGCCCATTGAACAAAAATAAACACAAGGTCTGTAAAACTGCGATATGAAGGCTCTGTAAAAGAGCCTCTATAGAATAGAATGTTTGAGCAAGGCTTTATTGCTCAAACATAGCCTTATTTAGCCATCAACAATTATGCGTAACATACGACGAAGAGGTTCAGCAGCGCCCCATAAAAGTTGATCACCCACTGTAAATGCACTGATGTATTCTGGGCCCATGGCCAATTTACGAATACGGCCTACCGGAATAGACAAGGTGCCCGTTACTTTTACAGGGGTTAGGTCTGTAGCCGTAATGTCGCGGTCGTTTGGAATAACTTTGACCCATTCATTGTGAGAAGCCAGAATCTCTTCCACTTTCTCCACGCTGATATCTTTGCGTAGTTTAATCGTCATTGCTTGTGAGTGACAACGCATAGCACCAATGCGAACACATAAACCATCAACAGGGATAGGTTGCTGGCTACTACCTAAAATCTTGTTTGCTTCAACTTGTGCTTTCCACTCTTCTTTACTCTGACCGCTTGGCATTGGTACATCAATCCAAGGGATAAGACTACCTGCTAAAGGCACACCAAATTGGTCTTGTGGTAAATCACTTGAGGCGATTTTTTCAGTGACTAATTTATCAATTTCAAGAATTGCCGCGTTAGGATCAGCAAGTTTGTCAGCAACCGTTTCGTGAATTGCACCCATTTGTGCGATTAACTCTTTCATATTGCGGGCACCAGCACCAGAAGCCGCTTGATACGTCATAGGGCTAACCCATTCAATCAAGTCTTGCTCAAATAAACCACCTAGCGCTAACAACATTAACGATACAGTACAGTTGCCGCCAACATAGGTTTTAACCCCCTGCTCTAAGCCTTGATCTATAACGTCTTTATTAACTGGATCAAGAACAATAATGCTATCGTCACTCATACGCAGTGCAGATGCAGCGTCAATCCAGTAACCTTGCCAACCTGATTCGCGTAACTGCGGGTAAACGGCTTTGGTATAATCACCGCCTTGGCAAGTCACAATAATATCCATCTTCGCAAGCTCAGCAATATCATTCGCATCTAAAAGAGGCTTAGCAGGACCCGCAATATCAGGGCCTAATTGACCGGTTTGTGAGGTGGTGAAAAAAGTCGTGTCGATCTTAGAAAAATCATTTTCTTGCTGCATACGCTCTAATAACACAGAGCCAACCATGCCCCGCCAACCGACTAATCCTACTTTTTTCATTGTTTGTTCCACTGTTTGATTCATTCAAATTACCTAAACTGTTAAAAATTAAAGTCCATTGCGTGAGAATTTAATTTTTACAGAGGTAATCTAGCATTGCGGCCCAAGCAAAACTAGTGCTAGTCATAGAATATAAAATTTTTTCATCTTGGCTTAGTAATCTCATCTCAAATACCCAATTTGTTGCTCATACTTTTTCTAGTTCTAGCGAACTCTAGTCACTTATGATGTAAAAACTGAGCTGATTTCTTAATGCAATTAATACAAATGCCATAAACAAGATTCATAATCATTTCGCACTTTGTAGTAGGAAGTACTGTGTATTTTTTATTTTTAAAAAGGAATCAAATAAATGAAAAACCTATACTTTTCTGGTCTAATTGCGGCTTTGCTATCTTGTGGAGTCTCTGCAAACACTAACGAAATTGATGTGGAGACGAATACATCTTTCACACGCTCTACAACCAGTGTCGAGCAAGTTGCGGGTTCTGCAACAAGCCTATCTACTGCAACTTACCTAAACCCAGTAGTTAAAGTAAATAACAGTTATAGAAACTTTTTCGTAGGCTCATTATCTGGCAACCAATTTTGCAAAGAACAAGGCCATAAAGAGGAAGTAACAGGAAGTAGCGTAAAATGCGGCGAAGATGAATCTTCTTATGCAGAATACGACTGGTATGATAGCGCATGGGTTTCAAAAAGCACGGGGAGCAAAAACCAGTGTTACCCACTCTATGCAAGCATAAAATGTGGTAATTAGAATTTAGAAAAGAACCCAGTGCTTTCTGGGTTCTTATCCTGTAATTGTATTAGCAATCTAGCCACTAATTTTTACCTGCCTTTTAAATCCTAAGCTTATTAAAAACGTCTCAATAATAGAATCACTGTCATGAAAATGATTTTACAAAAGTGATGTCGCTAACTTTGCTAGTTAGCTTAAATAGTTGCTACATAAATCCCTCGACAAAAATAAAAAAGCCCTGCTATTGCAGGGCTAAATCAATGTTAGGATTTATTATTATATCCTTCCTTGGCTAGAGTAAGTTAAAACTCGTAAGAATAACTGATACTTAGCTCTGTGCCTTCATCACGAGAACGCACAATAATATCTGACTGAGTCACTTCTTTATCCTCATTGAGTAAGTTTTGCACTTTGAATTTAACTTTAGAATTAAAATCAGGATACCAAGTATAAACTAAGTCCAATGAATTAAAGGGTTGCTCATAAGCATCATCACGTCCTGCAACGCCTGCAGCAAGTATGCGCTCACCAAATACGTTGTACACTAGCGAAGCACTATGAATACCATCAGGCGAATCATAGTTAAGCTGCATATTAACAACGTATTGTGAGTGACCTGTCATACGCTTTTTAGGATTCGTTAAGTTGCCAGCAAATGCAGGATCTATCGTCGCTTCTGAGTCACTCAGTGTGATATTACCGCTGGTAAATAGACCTTCAGTTACCATTGTAAGATCTTGTAACCACTCAGCTTCTACACCGTATACTTCTGCTGTTTCGCCGTTTACAAAGCTAGCCGAGTAGTCATCATCACCAACTCTTAATACAGTTTCGATTGGTGCTTGGATATCTTTATAGAATGCAGCCACACTAAATGAATTACCCGCCTCACCGTAATATTCATAACGTAAGTCATAGTTCTTAATTGGGCTGCTTTTAAGTCCTACACGCCCAAAAGTACGAATATCAGTGAGTGGGTCAAAGTAAGTGACAGGTACAACTTCACGAAAATCAGGACGTACGACCGTTTCACCATAACCTGCACGAATTTGATAATTTTCACCACCGAGGTAAGTTAATGACAGTGCAGGATACCAATCATCTTCAATAATAGTACCATCTTCAATATTCTCTGGAGACCAAATATTTTGCAGATCGTCACCATCAAAGATTAAACTTGACGTACCAACCGATGTTTGTCGGAACTGCTCATAACGAACACCACCACTTATACGTAACCACTGTTCATAAATAACATCAAATGAGGCGTAGCCTGCATCTATTTTTTGTGCAGCGATATAATCATCGGCATCAGGTGCCGTAGGTTCATTAAAGTCAACTAAGACGCCATTATTATCAATAAATTCGTCAGATAAGTAGCCACTGTTTGCAAGCGGATCATTTGTACCGTCGTTAATCGATATAGGCGAACCTGAGCTGTTATTAATGGTAAAGCTTGACGTGTTATAAACACGGGCTCTATCAGAGAAGTCATAACCAAGCTTAAATTCAATATCCAGAGCATCAAAACTAAGTGGCAAGTTAAAGTTGCCACCATATGACGTCACATGCTCTTCCATGTCTGTATAAGACATGATTACACGGTTGTCATCACCTGTAATTGTCGAACCTGCGTAGTCTCCTTCACTATCGTATTGATCTCTGAATTTGTAGTCCGCATTAGTTGGGATATCTGTTGTTGCTTCAGAACGAGTGTATTGCCAATCAAAGCCAATCCCCCAGTAATCAAGAAAAGTATGTTGACCTAAAAATTGGCTAACATTTAACTCTCTTTGTTCAAGATTAAACTCATGATTACGGTTTGCAATGCCATTCCCTGCAATACTAAATGTAGAGCTGCCTGCAGGGCTTTGAGAAATTGACACTTCAGTTTCATCTTCGTTATCGACAATGTATAAATGCTGTGCTGAAATACTGTGCGTTTTATACGAATAACCAATACTACCTGTTAAGTTATAGCGCTCATTTTCAGTAGTAACTGTAGAGTCTTTTAATGTATTGTAACAAGACGAAGCCACATCATCAGCGGTTTTCAATGTCGTTGAACAGTTTTCTAAATCTTCTTGGTCTTGTGTAATAACAGATGAGAACTGTGTTCTAGAATCCCATTCATTGGCATACGCACCCGAGAGTAAAAAACCAATTTTTCCACCGAAATAAGACTCCTCAAAGCTATTACCTAAATGTGCTTTAACACCATATTCAGGATCAATAGAGTCTTTTTCTAACGCATAATTTCGTGGCAACGATTTTAGTAATTGATTGTTAATTGCTGTCGCTTGCTCGGCACGAGTTCCTTGCTCACTATCAACTAATAGATCTCTGTTAACAATATTGCTGACACTGAAGTTACCATGGTATCGCACAATAGCGTCTTTTAACGCCTGTGGTATGCCACTATCTGAACCTGAATAGGTATACCCATCATCTGCTGAAGTGTTATACCCTACTCCAAGCTCAACGCCCGCAGTAAATTCTGTTGGAATAGATTTAGTACGAATATCTATGTTACCACCACCAAATGCAGCAGGCATATCTGGTGAGTAGGCCTTCTGTACAGCCATACTTTCAATAATACTCGCAGGGAATATATCTAATGGTAGTACGTTACGAGTTAAATCAGGGCTTGGGACATATGCACCGTTTAAACGAGCACTGGAATAACGCTCACCTAAACCACGCACATAAATAAATTTACCATCTACGAGTGTTAGGCCAGTAACACGACGAAGTGCTGATGCGGCATCACTATCGCCCGTTCTTGAAAGTTGTTCAGCACCGAGAATATCCGCAACAAAAGCTTGATTTTTTCGTTCTTCAACGACCGCAGCAGCACTACCTTGAAGGCGTGTGCCCACAGCAACAACTTCTTCAATTTCGTTATTTTCGAGTTGTTCTTCAGCTGCACTTACATAACTAGTGTGGACAAACAATCCCAGGCCAATTGCGAGTGAAAGTTTACTCAGCCTATGTTGTTTTGACATGATTTACATCCTAATCAATTTGATAAAAAACAGGCGCCAGTTGCTTTGAAATAAGCATTATGGCGCCTACATTTCATAACTCTAAATGAGCAGGTATTAGTCTTGAGCAGCAGCTGCTAGTGCAGTTTCTACCCATTTGTACCAGCTTGAGCTAGTATCTTGATCAGATACTGCACCGATGTAATCAACCGTTTCGAAAAAGCTATCGTTAAGCATAGATAAGTCATTCGCAGAGATAGTTACATCTGTAGAGGCTGTATTAGTCGCAAACTCATTATCAGCAAATACTGCAACATCATCAGTTAAAATTTCATTGCTAGCGCTGTTTTCAAACCATGATGCTTTTGTTTGACCTGCTAAAGGGCCGCCTGCAAATGTGTCTGTATCTGCGAAGTTTGATGAACACGCCATAACTGAACTATTAAATGCAATTTTATCAGCTTGCTTTTCACCATCAGAAGAAAATTCGATACAGCTTGAATCCACTGAATTTTTCTTAAATATCAATGCATTGTAGATATTAGCATTAAATTCATCATCAAATTTAAAGGCTTGTGAAGGGTCATCATCACGTACTGATTTTCCATCAGTCGTAATAACCGTGATGTTCGCTAGCGTAGGGTTACTTGGTGCTACTTCAGCAGAAGACTCACCTTTAACACCATCTGACTCAAACCCATTGTTACCCATGTTTGCAACTGTGCCATCAGCAAGCGTTACAGTGCCATGTTTGATAAAGAGGAATTGACCCTTACCTTGCCAACCTGCATCAAAGTCAAATGAATCATCTTGTGTATCAGTCACAACAATATGTTTAATTGTCGCAGCACCACCGAAGAACTCGATACCATCATCAAAGCCTTGGTGAATATGTAAATAATCAAACGCAGAACCTGAACCTACCGCGTTAAGAGTTAGTGAGTTAAGGTCGTCACCTTCACCACCTACTTTAGGGCCTGAACCTGCGTACCAAATTTTAGCCCACTTGATGCTACCACTTGAATCTGCGTTATCATTACCACCAAAGTAACTTGTGATACCCTCAGAAGGTACATTACAGGTGCTTGCAGCGCGCTCTGCATCAGTACATTGGTCAGTAATACCATTACCGTTGATGATGATACCGCCCCAATCAGCGTAACGCGGGCCATTGCCTGTGCTATCGAAACGATCAAACGCATTGGCAGATGTGAAAGTAATAGGTTTAGATTCAGTACCGTTCGCTTGAATTTTAGCGCCACGGGCGATTCGGATTATTGCTTCTCCAGACTGAAAAGCAAGTGTGGCACCTGGCTCTACTGTTAAAGTAGGTCCATTTTGAGGCACTTCAAAGCCACTTGTTGTGTCGCCATCTTGACCAATTAATAAAGCATCAGCAAATAAATGAACACCGCCATCAGGGATTTCTTGGAATGTGATATTACTTGTAATTTCTATTGATTTACTTGCGAAAGAATCATTGTAAGTACAATCTTTACCATCGAAAACACCTTGAACAGTACCAGCATCTGACTCATAGCTAGCACATTCAAAATCATCGTTTGAACCATTATCAGTATTGTTGTTTGAGTTATTAGTACTATTATCAGTATTAGTGCTGTTGTCATTTACCGTTGGTGTGATTTCGATATCGCCGCCACACGCTGTCAGTGTTACTGCAGAAGCAAGCAGGCTGACCTTAAATAAGTCAGATAGTTTCATTATTGTACTCCGTTGAATTTCGATTATTGTTAAGCTTTAAAAAAACTAAGACTTAAGATACTGACAGTTTGTGACAGGCGAGTTACATTTTCATAAACATAAAATGACAATGTAATTGACTTTAAAATTAGAGGGTTAAGTAAAATTGAGGAACCGAAAAAAGCCGCCCGAAGGCAGCTTTGGTGTTGCGATTATAAATGAGTTCTTTTGTACGCTTACCTGTTGAATTCGATTTAGAGTAAAGCGGTACGTAGTGTTTCGGCGTGCACTTTTTCACGCTTCACATACTTGATCCATTGCTCGGCTAAACGCTGTGATTTTTTGTGTTTTTCCGCTTGCTCGAACGCTAAAATCGAGGCATCAAAGTTTTGTAAGTTATATTGCGCCATACCTAGAGCTACATACACATTGGATTCAAACTCTAAGCCGCCTTTATCAAGTGCTTTACGCGCTGCATCCGCTGCTTCTTCGTATTTTTCAAGGTTAATGCTCACCTCTGCGATACGTTGTTCGTACTGACCGTGCGTTACTAAATCAGCAGCCTTAGCAAAATAAGTAAGCGACTTTTCAGCCTCTTTTGCTTGTACCATAGCCTCGGCTACGAATGCGTAGTTTTTTGCTGACTGCTCGGCAATACCATCTTGCATCGCTTTGCTCATTACACTCGCCGCTTTATAAGCAAGGCCATTGTATAAATACACTTGCGATAATTGGCGTAAATCAGATTTAGATGTTAAAAAGCCTTGCTGATATGCCGCTTCTAAAACCGCTAGCTGCTCTTTTTCTGCGCCTGTTTCACCGTACATACCACCTAATTGAACCCAATACTCTGGCTTATTGTAAAGCTTCACTAAGCGCTCAAGTACCTCGACCACTTTGTCAGATTGATTAAGTGAATAGTACATAGCACGTTGTAAAATTAGCCAGTTTTCTTTTGGCATTTCACCTTTGCTGTCAGCTTCTGCGATAGCAAGATTAATGTTTTCAATGCCTTTTTGGTAATCTTTAAGCTGATAATACGCTTGAGATTTCAATACGTAATAAGCATCTGTTTTAGGTTTGTCGTTAATCACATCCCACTGTGCTAAATATTTGATTACCTTTTCGTAATCGCTATTAGCCATGGCAAGTTGCGCTAAGCTAAAGGTGGTGCTTACACGTAATGTTTCTGGAATTGCATCTTCGTTTACTACTTTTTCAAACGAGGCAATTGCTTTATCAAGGTCGTTTTCGTTGTAGTAAATAAAACCGTAGAAATTATGCATCATGGCAATTTCATACGAGTTCATGCTTGAAGAGCGCTCTTGAATACTATCAAGGGCTGCTAACCCTGCTTTTGCATCACCATCATCAGCCAGCTTTTGTGCTCGTGCTAATTGGCTATACACTTTTTCGCGCAGTGCAGGTACGCGTTTGGTTTTTTGCTCCTCAGCGTAAGCTGTTGCCAGTGTGACACCTGGTAACATGCTAACAATGCTTGGTAATACTAGGCTGCTAGTGAAAGCAGCCGCGCAAATCACGGCAACTTTTAAAGGTTTCATAATCGCATTCCTCTTTTCTAACCGTTAATTTGGAAAGAAATTTTGTTCTGTACGCCCGCTACTTCAACAGCTTCACCGTTAACAACGCGCGGTTTATATTTAAATTTAAGTGCTGCATCCATCGCAGCGCGGTCAAACAGTGACTCAGGTTCAGCTTTCACTACTTTCGGGTCACGTACTGTGCCTTGTTTAGTTACTGTAAACTCAACAATCACATAACCTTCGATACCACGCGATAAAGCTCGGCGCGGATAAACAGGCGCTACTTTTACAATCGGTAGGTATTCACCGTCGCTTGATTCAAGGGCTAAGCCACCGGCTAAGTTAACGTCGGCTTCAACACTGGCACCAAAGTCAAAGTTCGCATTACTCGCGTTAGGATCACTGTTTTGCATTTGCGGTGATTCCATTGGCGGAGGTGGCTCTTTTGGCGTTGGTGGCTTTTGCGGTTTACGTTCTTTCTTTTGCACTGTCTCTTCTTTTTTCAGACGAACAAAATCAAGTACGTTTCCTTTTACGGGCTCAGACATGGCCCCTTCACCACCGGTGATCAGTGCCTGCATGCCTAAAAACAGCATGACAGTCACGATACCAGCGATGATTAATGCAACTATATAACGCATCGCTCACATTCCTTATGATGCTTCTTGCGCAGCAATCGACACATCAAATGCGCCTGCAGCTCGCGATGCATCCATTACTTTAATAAGTACATCGGTTGTGGCTTTCTTATCTGCTTGAATAACCACGCTACCTTGTGGGTTTTCAGCTTTTAAGCGCTCGATATTTGCTTGAACTGCACGAACATCGACTTGGCGTTTGTTGATCCAAATTTCACCTTTGTCAGAAATAGCAACTAAGATGTTGGCACGCTCTTTTTTAACTGCTGTTGCCGCTTCAGGACGGTTTACATCAATACCGGCTTCTTTTACAAAAGATGCTGTTACGATAAAGAAGATAAGCATGATGAAAACAACGTCTAGCATTGGCGTCATGTTGATTTCTTCTGCATCGTCTTCTTGAAATAAGTTACCTAGTGGCGCTCTCATTGTTAGTCTCCTAGTGGGTGATGCTCACATCACCCTAAAATTCGTTTAGTGGTCTAAGACCATGTTGTCTTCAAGTAATTGCACTTCGCGTTTTGCACGACGTTGTAAAAACGTTGAGGCGAATACCCCTGAAAGTGCACCCACCATGCCGGCCATTGTTGGGATAGTGGCTTTAGACACCCCTGATGCCATCGAACGTGCACTGCCTGTGCCTGTGATTGCCATTACATCAAATACTTCGATCATGCCGGTTACGGTACCTAACAGACCTAAAAGTGGACATAACGCAACCATTACGTTGATTAGCGCAAGGTTATTATTTAGTTGCATGCCAGCGCGTGAAATCATCGCTTGACGAATTTGCTCTGCGTTCCAGCTGTTACGCTCTGCTCTATTGCTCCAAGTGCTTTTTACGTCTTTCTTATAGCGTTTAAAGCCACCAAAAAAATACATAAAACGCTCAAGTATCAATAACCACATCGCGAAGATGAGCACCCCGATGACCAAGAGAACTTGGCCACCTGTGTCGAGGAAATCACGTAGAGCATTGATTGCATCAATCAATAGCACCATGATTTATGCTCCTTTCTCGCTTCGCTCTGCGATAATACCTGCGCTTTGCTCTTGTAAAATCAACAGCATGTTTTTAGAGCGCGTGTTAAGAAGTGTGTATAAGAATACTGTAGGGATAGCCACAACCAGACCAAGTACCGTTGTTACAAGTGCCTGAGAAATACCACCCGCCATTAGTTTAGGGTCACCTGTACCGAACAAAGTAATTGCTTGGAAGGTGTTAATCATACCGGTTACTGTACCTAGTAGACCCAGTAGCGGTGCTACCACAGAGATAATCTTGATTAGCGTCAGGTTACGAGTAATTTTTGGCATTTCACGAATGATTGCTTCGCTTAATTTAAGTTCAAGCGTGTCATACGCTACATCTGGGTACTGATCTTTCACTTTCATTACGCGACCTAGTGGGTTGTCATCACGTGCCACTGTGTCTTTAAGCTGACGACGGATTTTGCTACCCATAATCATCAGAGATACAAAACGCTCAAGTGCGATTAGTAAAGCGATTAAGCCAACACCTAAGATGATGTAACCAACCGTACCACCTTGGTGAACTTGCTCTTCAGTATCTGGTGCTTGTACTAAAAGACCTAAAATTGAACCACCTGTAGGGTCAAGTGCAAACGGTACAACACCTGAATTCGCTTGTTGTAAGTCAGTCGCAGTTGCTGTGTAGCGACTGCTAGGCTGACGTGTAAGCTGGCTAATTGTATTTGTAGCCGGTGTGTACTCTAGGTATTTACCATCAGCGATTAAGTTAAATGCACCAACACGCACCACTTCTTTCTGTGCTTTGCTGCCACCTTCAACGATAACATCTGTTGTAAAGCGAGATACTTTACCTTGCTCAGTCATTTCGCGTTGTAATTCAAACCATACTCTTTCGATATCATCGATAGAAGCAAGCTTTGACGTTGAACCCATTTTTTGTGCCAGCTCATCCATGAAGTTACTACGACCAGGAAGCTCAGCAGAAACAACTGACGTCATGAATTTGTTGCTTGAATCGCCCGCTACTTGTTGTAACACACCGAATAGCTCTTTAAGTGAGCCCATGCGGTTTGAAAGTGTTTCGGTTAAGTTGGCTAGCTTTACTTCGTTTTCTTCAAACTGCGTTTCTAAACGTTCAGACTCGTTAAGCATTGCAGTACGCTTTGCTTGGGTATCTTTAAGCATTTGTACTTGTTCGTTTTGACGCGCCATGAACGCTTGTTCACGTTGTTTATTCTCAACGCTTTGCTGTGCTTTACCTTGCTCTAATGTTTTTAGTAATGAGTCTAAATCCATTGGCTCAGCCGCTAGGCTGCTACCAGCAAATCCAAGGCCAGCTGCAAACACGGCCATTTTTGTCATTTTCGTTAATAATTTCATCTCAAACCTCTTATTCAGCAGCGTGGACTGGCAGTGTTAACATATCTGGGGCAAGTTGCTTACGAGCAATGCGTAAACCTTTATTGATTTGGCTGATTGCAGAATCTGGTAATTCAACAAACGATTTTGTTTGTGTGTCCCAGCTACCTGCTTTTTTGCCGTCGCGTGTTAAATAAATAAGTTCTAAACGACCGATGCGTAAGAAATCTACTTCGCGCTCTTGGCCATCTACATTAAGTAATGATGTGTACGCTTCGATAGTGCGACCGTAATCAACTTCTACTTGGTAAGCTTCAAGTAAGCGGCGGAATTTTTCACTTGAAGTGATGTCTGCGCGGTCCATCATTTCTTTTAATGATGCAATACGCTTGCTACGTTCTTCAGTTAAGAAAGGCACGTCGAGTGCAACAAATTGCTCAAGACCTGTGATCATGCGCATCATTAACGGCGTAATTTGACGCTCAATAACTGATACCTGATCCATTGACTCGTTTAACGCGTCCATTTCTGCAATTTGGTTGTTTAATTGCTTAGTTAGCTGCGCGTTATAAACAGTTAAGCCGTCAATTTCTTTATTAAGGGCTTTGAATTGTTGTAAACGACCTTGCATTGAATCTGCAATCTTGTCGATTTTTGTTTGTGATTGCGCGGCAGAGTTGTTTATTTCGCTGCTTTTATCAATTACTTTATCTAGATCGTTTGCATGTACTGTTGCAGATGCCGCTACAATACCTGCTAAAATCAGTGGTTTAACGCCTTTCATCGCATACACCTTTACTCGTTAAGTTAGCTTAATTTGCTAGTGGGTTTGTTTTAATGTGCGAAAGGATAACGATGAAAAATGACAAGCATGTTGCGCAAAAAATACAAAAATATGACAGCTGTAACAATTCGTTTATATTGCGCAAAGATAAGGCAAAAGTTGCAGGGTTTCGGGAACTAAATATGAGATGTTATTTGCTGGTAAGTGCTTTGCCAGTCTTGATAATTAACAGGCACAGCATAGTAATTTCCCTTATTTTCAATAACTAAAGACGGAAAACCTTGGACAGGCAAGCTCCTAACCTCGTTTATTTCATTCATTAGTAAAGTATTAATTTTTTCACTTTGAATTTCTGTAATAAAGGTGTTTTTTGCTAAACCAATTTGCTCGGCTAGATTGGCAAGCGTGCTTATGTCAGATGGGTTTTGTGCATTTAGGTAGTAGGCTTTTTGAATTGCGTAGAGCATCTCAAGCTCTTTGTTGTATTGCCTTGCAACAAGCACAGCACGGCATGCAGGGTAAGTTGAGCGGCGTGGTTGAGTATTCAACCAAAAGTTATGATTAAACTTAGTACCAAGCTGCTGTTCTATACGTTGCCATGTTTGCTGTAAAAATTGCTGCATATCTTCAGGCATTGGTTCATCAGAATCAGGCGCAAGACCACCCACTTTATATTCAATAGCGAGTTTATCCCCTAGGGCTTCTTTCAGTTTTAACCAGGTCTCTCTATAACCCCAGCACCAACTGCACATTGGGTCATATACATAAATCAGCTTTGCCATTTAGCTCACCTCATGGAAATCAGACACCACCACATTACGCCCTTTTGCTTTGGCTTTATACAAATTATCATCAGCTTGCTTTATCGCTTTACTAAATTGGCTACCATGTTCAAGGTTTGCAATACCAATACTGCAAGTAATAGAAATAGACTGGCCAACATCATAAGCTATTTGCTTATTTGATACGTATTCACGTAGTTTTTCAGCAACACCATGGGCTGTTTTCAAACTTGCTTTTGGTAATAGAATCATAAATTCTTCACCGCCATAGCGTGCTTTTATATCTGTGCCACGTAGTTTATCGTGAAGCATGGAGGTAAAGGCAATTAAAACCTGGTCGCCAAAGTCATGGCCATAGGTGTCATTGAGCACTTTAAAGTTGTCTAGGTCGATTAATAACACAGACATAGGTAAATAACTGTTCGCTTCTGTATCAAGCCTTGGCTGAATGTGTTCATAAATATAACGCCGATTGGCAAGGCCAGTTAGGGGATCGGTTAATGCATCTCGCTTCTCTATCAATGTAATATCTGCAATTTTTTGATGGCTCTTTTTTCTAAAGTATTCACTTATCGCAGAAAATAAAATAACCAGCGAAAATGAGGCCAAAAAACGAGAAACTTCAACATCGCCATACTGCACTTGCCCAAAGTTGGGGCCAAATAGCATTAATAAAGTACTGATATACATCACAGCCATTAATGCACTGCCAAACATCAACCCCAATGTGACATAAGAAACCACAGGGTAAAACATAACCCAATAAAGAGCTGTATTCTCTTTTCCTCCAGTGTAGATAAGAGAAATACACAAAAGTAAAACGATCGACATAATAATACAGGCAATTGTCATTAGGTTGCCTGTTTTAAAGTAATACAACAAACAAAGCACGATTGTTATATCACTAACAATTAACATCACAGTTAGTGGCATTTCATAAATATGGAAATTAGAAATGACTAACGATGTAATCAATACAAGTGCAAAAAATGCCATTGTAAACAAGGTAAAGGCACGGCGTTGTTTATCCGCCGTGTCAACGGTTTTTGTGGTTACGGCTGTAAGCCAATTTTGGTCCAATACAGTATAATTCCGTTGTTAATTAAACTTTAAAGGTTAACACGAGCTTTTCTAGCTCATAAAACTGTGCTTTGAGTTTAGTGCACTCATTCAAGGTGTTATTTAAGTTGTTTTGACCTTGGTTAGACAACTCACTAATTGAGTGAATATCACTATCGAGGCTCTTTATAACATGATTTTGTTCCGTCGTAGCGTTAGCAACACTATGATTTACTTCATCTATTGACTCTATAGCATGAGTTACTTCAGACATTTTTTCGCCCGCAACATTGGCTTGTGCCACACTTTTTTCACTGTCTTTTATACTCGCAGTCATTACTTCTACTGCCGAGGCAGAACCCTGCTGAAGCTGCGAAATCATCTCTTCAATTTCTTGCGTCGATTGTTGTGTACGATGTGCTAACTGACGCACTTCATCTGCCACAACAGCAAAGCCTCGCCCTGCTTCACCAGCCCTGGCAGCTTCAATTGCAGCATTTAGTGCCAGTAAATTAGTTTGCTCACTCACCCCTTTAATCACTTCAAGGATCTGACCAATGCTTACGGTATGTGCATCTAGGCTGTTGATTGTTTTTTGTGCTTGTTCCATATTGCGTGACAGTGCATTAATCGCAGCGAGGTTATCTGCCAGTGCAGCCTGACTTTGAAGCGATTGGTTATTAGCACTTGTAGCAAGTGTTGATGCATGACTTGCACTGTTGGATATTTCCACTGCACTTGAAGTAAGCTCGTTAATTGCGGTTGCCACGTTATCAGTACGTTTAGTTTGATCTGCGTACATAGCTAATGTGCCTTGGGTTTGATTAACCAAGCTCTCTACCAAGCGCTCTAACTCTACTGTGGTGTTTTTAACCTGCTCGATAGAGCCATGAATTTTTTCAATAAAAGCATTAAAGTAGTGACTTAGTTCACCAAACTCATCATTGTTTTCAACTTCAAGGCGGCGGGTCAAGTCCCCTTCACCTTGAGCAATGTCTTTAATGGCATCGTTTAAACGCTGCATCGGGCGCATTAAATAACGAAGTAAAAACTGCATCATTAGCACAATGGCGGCGATACCGATTAACATATAAATGGCCGCCATGTTTCTAAATGAGGCCACCGATGAGTAAGCAATTTCTTCGTTGATCACCACACCTAAATACCAGTCAACGTTTTGAATTCCTTTTATTTTAGTGAACGACACGAGTTTTTCTAAACCACCAACTTGCACTTCAACAAACTCAGATTGTAAAGACAGGCTTTTACCAAACAAATCGCGCATGTTCTTATCATTAAACTTTGTGTCTGGGTGGCTTAATATGCGCCCTTCACTGTCGAGCAAAAAGCCATAGCCAAACCCTAAAAAGTCAATTTCGTTAACGATCTTTGTAATGGTTTTCATATCGATATCGGCACCTGCAACACCACTAAATACGCCGTTTGCTTGCATTGGTGCTACAGCAGAAATAGTTAGCTCGTTAGTGGTTACATCAATATAAGGTGCAGTAAATGCGGTGTTTGTTTTGTTTTCAACAAGCTTGTACCACGGGCGAGTCGTGGCATCGTAATCAGGTGGTAATACAACTGATTGGTCATTCAAAACAAAGGTGCCATCGGTAATGCCAATGTAGGTGTTTTTAAAATCGCCTGCTTTATCCGCTGTGTTTAGCTGTGTCAGTGTTAGGCTTTTACTGTCTCCTAACTGATAGGTTTCGGCAACAGATGAAACAATAGCCAGCTTCGCGTTTAGCCAATTTGCTATATTTTGCGATACCGATTGAGAAATCTCTTGAAGAACGAGCGAAAGCTGCTCCTGCGTTTGGCTACGCATAGAGATGAAATTGTTAATGGTGAATAAACCGAGCACTATCACTAAAACCAGTGATGCTGCCACAGTTACCTTGGTGGTAAATTTAAGAGTGCTTTGCATGACAAACCTATTTGTTATTTTTTTCGTTGTTAGCTGTTTATTTTTAACAAATTAAAACCACTTTGTCTTATAAATTTAGGCTAAAACAGTAAAAACGTCCCAATTTAAAGTAAACGCTTTCTATATAAATCAATTACTTTGTTAACGGCAGGCAGCTTTGCTTCTAAAGTTAATAAATGAAATATGTTTAAATTAAAAATTGGAACGTTCCTACGGCCAATGCAATATTTGCACCTTGAATACGTATTCATTAAACAGTTATATCATGTAAATTTACTTGTCCAGTGTTCATTAGGCATAAAAAACCCCGCAACATTGTGCGGGGTTTCCATCATTAAAAGTGACTATGCAATTCGCTTTTTCCAGCTATCCGCTAAGCGAACCACGTTTAGTCCATACCAAGCAATAAATGCGTAGCACACTACAGGAACGAAGAAGCTCTGTTGAATACTCACAGTGTCGGCAACAACACCCTGTACTAATGGTACAAGTGCACCACCAACGATGGCTAAACATAACCAACCCGAACCTTTACTAGTCAGTGAACCCAAGCTTTCGATTGCAACTGAGAAGATTGTTGGGAACATAATTGAGTTAAATAAACCAATTGCCAGTACAGAGTAAAGTGCCACATCACCTTCTGTGAAAATAGTCACGAGCAATAATACAATTACCATCATTGCATTAAAAAATAATGCTTTTGAAGGTGCCACTTTTTGTAGTACCGCAGAGCCAATAAAACGACCTACCATTGCACCACCCCAGTAGTAAGCAATCAAGCTTGCTGCTGCATGTTCTTCAAGGCCTGCAATGTGTGCTTCACCAAAATAATTGACTAAGAAGCTACCAATTGATACCTCAGCACCCACATAACAAAAAATCCCCACAACACCCATTATTAAATGTGGCGCTTCTTTAAGGCTGTGACTTTTGGCTTTGCAGTCTTGCTCTTCTGAATGCTCAGAAATCACTGGTAACTTAAAAAATGCAAATACCACTGCAATCGTTAAAAGCGCTGCAGCTAACATCAGATAAGGGACTTTAACAGACTCAGCTGTTGCAGCATTCGCAGCTAACGTGCCTGCTGTACCGAAAAATAAAATCCCCCCTACATAAGGGCCAACAGTGGTACCTAGTGAGTTAAGTGCTTGTGCTAAGTTTAAACGTGATGATGCGGTTTTTTCTGGACCCAGCGCAACAACATAAGGGTTAGCTGACACTTGTAATACCGTAATACCCGAGGCTAAAACAAATAATGCACCTAAAAATAACCAGTATTCATGCACAACGACTGCTGGGTAAAATAACATACAGCCAATTGATGCCACCACAAGGCCTGTTAGTACGCCATTTTTATAACCAAGCTTTTTCACCAACATACCCGCAGGTAATGACACAATAAAATAAGCACCAAAAAAGCAAAACTGAACCAGCATCGCTTCTGTATAAGTTAAGTCGAACACCCCTTTTAGGCGTGGGATCAACACATCATTAAGAACTGTGATAAAGCCCCATAAAAAGAACAGGGTTGTCATTGCCGTCAGTGGTAGCAGATAGTTTTTATTTTGCTGCGAGCCATCAGCGACAAACGATTGGTTTGTATTAATTTCACTCACGTGGTTTTCACTCCGTTAACAAGTTGTGTTCGATTCTACACATTGATGTAAAAATAGCACAAGGATTTAATAGGAACGTTCCAATTATTTAATTTCCTGCTATGATTGTATTATCTTAAATATTCAGCTGGAGAAGATGTGCAAACCATCAACTTCAAATCGGTGCCTTTTTTACAGCAGCACATAAAAGATACGCTTGCTTTTTATCACCCTCATTGTGTTGATCAGGCTTCAAATGGGGCCGGTGGATTTTACCAATATTTTAAAAATGATGGTGAAGTTTACGACAAACAAACTCGCCATTTAGTATCTAGTACGCGTTTTGTGTTCAACTATGCAATGGCTTATATCGAGTTTAAAAACCCTGAGTACCTGACACTGACAAAACATGGTCTAGATCATCTTGAAAATGTTCATAAACAACTCTCGGGTGGCTACGCATGGCTGTTAGAGCAAGACGAAGCCGGTTGCGTCACTATTTTAGATGATACAAACCACTGTTATGGACTTGCATTTGTGTTACTCGCGAATGCGGTTGCTCTTAAGGCAGGAGTAACTGAATGTGAGCAAACAATATCGCGAGTTTGGGATTTACTCGAAAAACATTACTTTGAACAACATCACAACGCGTACTTAGATGAGCGAACAGGTGACTTGAGTCAAGCAGATAGCTACCGTGGTCAAAATGCCAATATGCATTTATGCGAAGCTTTACTCATGTGTTTTGAAGCAACAAATAATGCCCGCTACTTAGCACGAGCCAAGCTACTTGCAGAAACCTTTACGGTTAAACTAACTGAACATAGCCGACAATTTATTTGGGAGCATTATTCTCACAACTGGCAACTCGATTTTGATTATAACAAGAATGATCCTAAACACTTATTTAGACCGTGGGGCTTTCAACCTGGTCATCAAACTGAGTGGGCTAAACTGTTACTAATTTTAAATCGCCACATTGATGAGCCTTGGCTCGTTGAACGTGCTAAAAGTTTGTTTGATGAAACACTTACTGTTGCATGGGATAATCAGTATGGTGGTATATTTTATGGTTTTTCACCAGATAAACAAATTTGTGATAGTGATAAATATTTTTGGGTGCAAGCCGAGTCGTTAGCCGCAGCTGCCCTACTCGCTGATGCGACAAATGATGAAAGCTATTGGCAATGGTACGAAAAAATTTGGCAGTACAGCTGGCAACATATGGTCGACCATAAATACGGTGCTTGGTATCGAATTTTATCTGCCGATAACCAACCCTATAGTGATGAAAAATCACCCGCAGGTAAAACTGACTATCATACTATGGGTGCCTGTTACGAAGTTTTAAGAACGATTAGATTGAGGAATGCAAAATGAGTTTAGTGTGTTTTGGCGAAGCATTAATTGACTTTCTATCCGATGGCAAACAGCCTGAGTCATTTACCAAATACGCCGGTGGTGCCCCTGCAAACGTGTCAGTGGCTGCTGCTAAACTCGGTTTAAAAACAAGCTTTTGTGGTATGTTAGGCGATGACATGTTCGGCCATTTTATAAAAGATGAATTGACTCAACATAGCGTAAATACCCACTATTGCCAATTTACCGATGCAGCGAAAACAGCCCTTGCATTTGTTTCATTAGATGAGAGCGGTGAACGTTCGTTTAGCTTCTACAGACCCCCTGCCGCAGATTTGCTCTATCGCGTTGATGACTTTGAACATAGCATGTTTTCTGAGCACGCAATCATGCATGTATGCAGCAATAGCTTAACGGAACATAACATCTATCAAACAACTATTTATGGCCTAACACAGGCCAAAAAAGCCGGTGCTGTTTGTAGTTTTGATATGAACCTACGTGAAAATTTATGGCCAAGCATGCGTCACACACTTGATCGTATTTGGCATGTCATATCGCTATCAGATATTGTGAAACTTTCACATGAAGAGCTGGAATTTTTAAATAACCGCAGTCACAAAGACCAACCATTCGAGCACACTATAAAAACCATTTTAAAAGCTGGGGTTACCTGTTTGTTGGTTACCAATGGTGGCGAGGCTATTCGGTATTACCATGCTGATTTTACAGGTGAAGTCGCTCCACCAGCCACCAAAGTTGTTGATACTACAGCCGCCGGCGACGCATTTATTGGTGGTATGCTGGCTAAAATTGGCCAGTATTGCCCCAATAAACAGAGTTTTAAAGAATATTGCCAAACGCAAAGCAATATCGAAGAGACGATTGCTTACGCAGCTAAAGCAGGTGCTTTTGCAGTCAGTCGCTATGGCGCATTTGCGTCATTGCCAAGTGAAAATGACTTATAATACAAGTATGAACACGGCTTGTTAAGGCCGTGTTCTTTACCGCATTATTGCTCTTTTTTACATTTATCAATGATAGGTAGGTAACGCAGTACTTTCATGCTTGGGTCAATCACGACATGATCACCTTCTTTTAATGTGATACGCAGCTCTCCTTTATCCATTTGGTATATTTTCTCTATGCCATTTATCGAAATAGGAACTGGCATTGGGAAACGTTCAGCTGCAATTTGTGGATGTTGCCAGCTCAATATTAACGTATCGCCGTTATATGTTTCTTTTAATACAGGTAATTCAGCCTGCTTAAGATACATATTAAAAAACCATTGATAGTCTTTTTCAGTTAAACGATTAATTATGGCAATAAACTCGTCGGTATTACGATAACGAGGAGCAATTGGGTATGTTAACGACGCTGTGTTGTTCACACCATAAAGAAGCTCTCGTGTTGCTTGCCAAAATATGTCTTCACCCACAAGCCAGCGAAGAGTATGTAATGTCCAACCACCTTTGCCATATATATCGGAGTTAAACGCTTGGTCAGATGTAATTTGTCCATCAAGTACCACTGGTTCACAGTTTTTCAGCCCAAGGTAAGCTGAATACATGCTGTGGTTATACGCTGCGTCACCAAATTTATATAAGCTGTAACTGGGTTGCATGTAAAAACCAAAGCCCTCATGCAGCCATGCATCATTGAGCTTTTCATGGGTCATTAAGTTGCCAAACCATTCATGAGCCAGCTCATGTTGCAGTAACCAATCATAACCATTTGGATCACGTTTGTATTTTTTACCATACGCGTTGACTGTTTGATGTTCCATGCCTAAGTGAGGCGTCTCAACAAAACCTAACTTTTCACCGCCCCACGGGTATGGACCAAGCATCTTTTCAAAAAACGTAACCTGCTGGCGTAAATCATTTTCGATAAGCTCACGTGCTTTTTGCTCATTTTTTGTGAGAGACCAGAATTCGATAGGTACAGTCGCGCCATTCACACTGGTGTAATCCGTTTGAATACGCGTGTAAGGGCCAATATTAAGTGCAATGTTATAATCACTGGCAGGCACTGATAACAACCAATCAAACTGTTGTTTATTACCCTCTACTGGCTTCACTTCTTGTAATACGCCATTAGTCACCGCACTCAGCCCTTGCGGTACTGTTAAACGAATTCGCATACTGTCTGCTTTGTCTGCAAAATGATCTTTACATGGCCAGAATAAGTCGCAGCCTTCTCCTTGCACAGCGGTTGCTATCCAAGGTTCACCTTGCTCTGTTTTTGAAAATACGAACCCGCCATCCCAAGGGGCATTTTTAGCTATATGAGGAAACCCTTGATAGGCTACAGCAACACTAACCACACTGTCTTTTGCTTGTTGCTCACCTAAATCAACACGAATTACACCGCCATCTCGCTCATATTTAAGAGCCTCGCCTTTTGAGCTCACCTCATTAATTGTAAAGCGACTATCCAATTTTAATTCTACAAATTGAGTGGCTGCTAGCAGTTTAAAGTCTGTTGTAGCAATACCTTTAATACGTTTGTTATCAGGAAATACCTCAAGTGCCAAATCGTAGTGTTTAACATCACTTTTAAGTGCAATCGCCGATAAAGCTTGCCCTGTATCACCAATAACAGGATCTAATGCAATAGGTTTTGAACTACACGCAGCTAGCACAGCCGATGCTACGACAGTAGTGGCTACTTTAAAAAATTGATTTACTTGCAAAATACTTTTTCCTTATCGTTATTTTTATCGATTTAAAATGGCATGAGCAATTATTTATTACTAAGATTTGCGATGAAATTCAGACCTATATTAAAAACAGATAGAGGTGATGCTCTGGATATGTAGAGTATCTAAACCTAGGACTTTTAAAGATAATCGTGGTATGTTTTTCAGCGTATCTAATTATTAAAAAGGAATTTATGCTATGAATAGCAAACTTCTTGCAGGAGGCGCAGTCGCTATTGTCGCTGGCGCGTTCCTCTATTCACAAAGTAATACAAGCGTTAATGTAGAGTTGTCGCAACTTCAGCACGTCCCTGCCGACACGCCAATTTTTTACGGTCAATTAAAACCATTTCCGTATGCTAAATACTTTGAGCTTATGCCGAGTGCAATGAAAGGCGGCAACGATTTAACGCCCGTTGTTGCTCAGCTAAGAACGAGTGGCGATCCAAATGCCCTCTTTATTGCAGCGCTTTTAGAAAAGTACCAAACATCGTTAACGTCATATGACACGTTCAAGTCTACATGGGGGTTCAGCGATGAATCTATGGGGTTATTTTACAGCCAAGGGTTAATGCCGATATTTCGTATTAAAGTGGGTGAGCAAACTGCACTTTTAAATAGCATTAAAGAGTCTGCTGATGAAGCAGGTATTTCCTACTCTGATGAATCTTCACAAGGTGTCACTTACACACAATTTGCACTCACTTTAGATGGTATCGATGATATTCATCTGATTGCATCTGCAACAGATAATTGGGTAACACTCACTTTGAGTAGTCCTTTAACAAACGAGCAAGACTTACGAATTGCTTTAGGGGTTGAAAAGCCTGTTAAATCATTAGCAGATACCGATAAACTGGCAACGCTTATCAATACTTTTTCATTGGATGGAAATTCTGTAGGCTATGTTGATCATCAACGGATTGCTAACGCCCTTACTGGTAAAGAAAACTCTCGCTTACATCAAATGCTAAAAGAGTTACTCAATAAAGCACAGCAAGGCAATGCATTATCGGCTATTTCAACCCCTGAATGCCAAGATGACATCGCCACCATTGCGGCTAAATGGCCTGCAACTGTGTCAGGGACTACAAAAACACGTATCACTACTGATTACGCCAACTTTGATGTAAAAGCTGTTCTACAAAGTACAGATCAAGACTTACTAAATACTCTACAAGCAATACGTGGCTTCGTGCCAAAACACACTACACAACTTGACGGTCAAGTTTTAAGTGTTGCCTATGGTGTTGATGTCGCAAAAGTAATGCCGCTTGCCAATACACTCACGGGTGCAATTAAGTCAGCTGAGTTTAACTGTGGCCCAATTGTCGCACTACAAAATGAAATGCAAGATGTGAGCACTGCAGGGCTTGCCATGATGTCAGGCTTTGCAAATGGCGTACAAGGCATGAGTGTGAGCGTTCAAGATGCTGCATTTACTATTGATGACTACCAAGGGCCACAAATTGATAAGCTTGATGCTATCGTTACCCTATCAGCTACCGATGCCCATGGTTTGTATTCGATTGCGCAAGGTTTTGTACCACCACTTGCCAATATAAAACTGCCTGCCAATGGTGATGCGGTGCTGATCAACGAATACATTCCCTCACCAGTGCCACTTAACTTTGATATTAAAATGGCGCTAAAGGGCAATCATATTGTGATTTTCACTGGTGATAAGTCAGCACAAATTGCCGATACTCTAGAGTCGCAAAGTGTCACTAAAAATGGCTTTGTTAATATGGCATTTGACGTTCAAAAAATTCTTTTACCTTTGCTCGATAGCGTTGCAGCAACCGGTCAATTAAGTGATGAGGAAATGGCTGAACTTGATTCACTGCGTCATCAACCTGTTAGTGTTTATTTTGCCACCGACATCACTGATAACGGTATTAACATGGAAAGTAATGTACAAATCACAAAAGAGTGATTAATTTAATTAAATACACAAAGAGCGCAATTCAGCGCTCTTTTTTTACACTCTCTTTCAGTACTATAAACCCCACTTCATTTAAAAGTGTATTCATGCAGCTCGCTAATGATGGTAAATCAGTTGTTTCTTGATCAATACTTCATGTTTAACTCACTGTATATGTAGATAACTAAAGACTATACTTGTTCCATTAAATGTACATGTTGAGGTTATTATGAGAATCGTATCTTTTACTGAAGCTAGAAATGGCCTCAAAGCTGTTTTGGATGGTGTAGTTAATGATGCTGATACAACTGTTATTACCCGCCGTGACTCTGAAGATGCTGTAGTTATGTCTTTGGATTACTACAATAGCCTCATGGAAACAGTTCACTTATTACGTTCACCTAAAAACGCTGAACACCTAATCCGTTCGATTGCACAGTACCGTGCTGGTAAAACAACAGCACGAGAGTTAATTGATGAATGATAGTCAACAATTACTGTCGTGGACTGATGACGCATGGGATGACTACCTGTATTGGCAATACTCAAGACAAGAAAACACTCAAGCGGATCAACAAACTCATTAATGATGTTAAGCGTTCAGCATTTGAGGGCATCGGAAAACCAGAGCCGTTAAAAGAGAACTTATCTGGTTTTTGGTCTCGTCGTATTGATGACACCAACAGACTTGTCTACATAGTCGATGATCAAGCGATAACGATAATTTCGTGTCGTTACCACTATTAAATCTGGCACTAACAAAGCTATTATGAGTGATTACTCAGTGTCGGCTTTCTCAGATTGATTTGGTTGCCATTTAAGTGAGTTGTTAGTGTCTCGACTATTGCAAATGGTGTCGTTAGAGCTTTCGATGCCACCGAGTTTGGCAAGCCGATCGTAGAGCACAACATTGCAGGTCGCGGCTAGGTTCATACAACCTATTGTTGGCACATACACTACTTCATCACACCACTTCAGCACGTCCTTACTGACCGAGCCATCTTCAGGGCCAAACACATAGAATGCGTTTTCAGGATGCTTAAATTCAGGCAGTGGCGTTGCACCTTCAACCAGCTCAATCACCACCGTTGTGGCACCTTCAGGCTTGGCTTGCTCTAGGCTTTCAACTTGGGTTAATGGAATATGCTCAAGCACATTTTTGGTATCGGTATGGTACTTATTAGCGCGTAAATAGCGGCTACCAGTAAAAAACACTTGCTTGGCATTATAACACCCAGCGGCGCGTAGCACCCCACCCACATTCGTTGGGCTTTTTGGGTTTAACAGGCCAATGCTTGCTTTAAGGGCGCTCATTAATCAATGTCTCTGGTTGGCCACTCAGCCACGTATAGGTCAAAGTCATCTAGGTCGACATCACAGTCTTTCACTGTTTTGTCACGCACAGAAATACCCAGTTGATGCATCATATCTTTACTGCCACCGTTCAGTAATGGGTGCCAAGAAGCAAGGCCACGACCTTCGTAAAGACGGCGGTAGCTACAGCTTTGCGGCATAAAAAAGATATCTTTGAGGTTTTCTTTAGTGAGTTTTACACACGAAGGTACTAAGATTTGACGGTTCGCATATTCGCTACAACCGCAAGTGTCGTTGTCTAGGTACTGGCAAACGATATTAGTGAAAATAAGTTCTTCACCCTCACGAAGTTGATCCGTTGCGGTAAATTCATCTTCGTCTTCACTGTCGATAAATGTATTTAAACAACATTTACCACAGCCGTCACAAATGGCTTCCCATTCAGGTTGTGACATTTGCTCAAGCGAGCGCTTAAGCCAAAATTGATCTTCTAACATGGTATTACTCAAAGCCCCTAAACAGCGCGCATTCTAGCGTAAAGCCAGCATGCGCGCAAAGGTGCTATTTTTGCTCGTTAACCCAACGCTTAATTTTCTCTTCAAGAATTGGCATTGGTAATGCGCCATCAATCAGCACTTGCGTATGGAAGGCTTTAATATCGAACTTATCGCCTAGCTCTTTACTCGCGTAGTCACGTAGTTCTTGGATTTTGAACTGACCTAACTTGTACGAGAGCGCTTGGCCAGGCCATGCAATATAACGCTCAACTTCGGCAATAATGTCACTTTCGGCCATTGATGAGTTAGCCAACATGTAATCAATACCTTGTTGGCGTGTCCAACCTTTTGCATGAAAACCAGTATCAAGCACTAAGCGCATTGCACGTAATTGCTCATCCGATAAACGGCCATACCACATGTAAGGGTCAGTGAATAAGCCAAGTTCTTTACCTAAGCTTTCTGCATATAGTGCCCACCCTTCTGCAAACACAGTGTAACCACCAAACTTACGAAATAGCGGTAATCCTTCAATTTCTTGCTGCAATGCAATTTGAAAATGATGGCCTGGTGCTGCTTCGTGAATAGACAGGGTTTCAAGTAAAAACTTAGGCTGTGCTTTAAGGTTAAAGGTATTGATATAAAAAATACCTGGGCGCGAACCATCAGGTGCTGGTGATTGGTAAGAAGCACCCGCCGCTGATTCTGCGCGGAAATCTTCAACTGCTTTTACTATATATGGCGCTTTTGGCGCAATATCGAACATTTGCGGCAGCTTAGCGTCGATTTTTTCTTTTACTGCTTCGTACGCGGCAATTAGCTCTTCAGGCGTATCGTAGTAAAACTCATCTGAGGTTCTTAAGTGTTCAAAAAACGCTTTTAAATCGCCTTCGAAACCCACAGTCTCTTTGACTTTTTTCATTTCAGATAAAATGCGCGATACTTCGCTTAAGCCAATGTCATGAATTTCATCGGCATTTAGGCTCAGCGTTGTATGCTGTTTAATTTGATACTCATACCATGCTTTGCCATTTGGCAGCTCACTGTAACCAATGCTTTCACGGGCATTTGGTACGTATTCGTTGGCTAAAAAGTCAGCCATTTTTTGATACGCAGGCACTAAACGCTCGCTGATCATCGCCGTGTATTCGCTTGTTAGCTGTGCTTTTTGTTCGTCGCTAAATGACTCAGGTAACTGAGCAATTGGCCCCCAGAATAATGACTCTTCTGGTTTTTCTACGATATGAGTTTGAAATTGCGGTAATAGTTTTTCAGCAAGCGGTTTAGGAAGAACCACTTTGTCTTTCATGCCTTGGCGCATTGATTGCTCAACACTCTCTAACCAAGCGATGAAACCATCGGCACGCTTTTCAAATACTTGATAATCTTCAACCGTGTTAAAAGGCTGTGCGCTTTGCCCAGAACCTAAAGCTGCAAAGGTATTATGCGCACCGCCCATTTGATTAATTGGCATTAAGTAACTTGGAAACTGAGCGCCTTCAATCGCAAGGTCTAAATCGCGCGCTAGAATTTCGTAGCTCAATAATGACTGACCTGTTAATTGCGCTTTATCGATATTTGCTAGTTTGTTTTTGTATTCTTTAACAAAGTTAAGCTGCTCGTCACGGTTTGCTTTATTGATAGGTGCAATAAATTGGTCGTTATATTCGCTGCGACCGATGTAAGTGCCGCCGATAGGGTTAAACTGTAAACCATCTTCAAAGTAATCGGCTAATAGTGTGTCGAGTTGTGCTGCAGGTGCTTCTGCTTGCGTCGTAGTTTGTGCGTTTTCAGTCGTCGGCTTTTCATTTTTAGAAGCAGGTTCGTTACAACCAACTAATGCAAATAGAACTGCCGAACTGATTATTGCTAATTTTATATTTTTCATTCTTTCCTTGCCCTGATAGTGATTACAGATAAATTATGCGGCTTTAGCTTGCTAATAAGCAAGTATCCCTGCAATTTATCGCAGTTTATTTACACTATGCAAAGTGGTTGCTAGAGTTGCGATTCGACTATCTAACTTTGAATAAAAATGAAAAAGACTCTGCTATCAATAAGCCTTGGCTTAACGGGCTTTATATCAATGAATATAAATGCTGCAACCTATATATCTGCAAAAGAAATGGTTGATGTTCATTCAGGAAAACTGATTAAATCACCACTTGTTAGTATAGAAAACGGTCAAATAACAAGTGTAGATAGTAATAAAGAACCACGGCTAAAAGAGGGTGATAAACATATACAGTTGCCAGAACTAACCTTAGTGCCTGGTTTAATGGATATGCATGTGCATTTAACGAGCGATCCTACTGTGCCGCGCAGTGAGCGAATTGGTCAATCGATTCCGCGTAAAGCAATTAAAGCGGCACACTTTGCCGAAAAAACACTGTATGCAGGTTTTACAACGCTGCGTAACTTAGGTGCAGAAGGCTACAGTGTGATTGCTGTACGTGATGGTATTAATGCAGGCGACATTGCTGGCCCACGTATTTGGGCAGCAGGGCCGTCTTTAGGTGTTACTGGCGGTCACTGTGATAACAACCGTTTACCACCAGAAATGAAATACACCGCCGAAGGCGTTGCTGATGGCCCGTGGGCTGTACGAGCTAAAGTACGCGAAAACATTAAATATGGTGCCAATGCGATTAAGTTTTGCGCAACAGGCGGGGTTTTCTCAAAAGGCACTAAGGTAGGTATTCAGCAGTATTCACAAGATGAAATGAACGCCATTGTGAACGAAGCACACCTACGCGGCCTTACCGCTGCGGCACATGCACATGGTACGAGTGGTATAAAAGCCGCAATCATTGCTGGTGTAGACAGTGTAGAACACGTTAGTTTTGTTGATGACGAAGCCATTAAACTTGCTAAAAAACATGGTACTTGGTTCTCAATGGATATTTATAACACTGAGTACACACTTGCCTTCGGTGAACAAAACGGGGTTGCAGAAGAAAACCTCAACAAAGAGCGCCAAGTATCTAAAAAACAGCGTGATAGTTTCAGCCGTGCCGTTAAAGCGGGTGTGAATATGGTATTTGGTACCGATGCCGCAATTTACCCACATGGCGATAACGCTAAACAGTTTTCGCGTATGGTTGAGTTTGGTATGACGCCACTGCAGGCATTACAATCAGCGACAATTAATAGCGCTAAACTGCTAAAAGTGGATGATCAACTTGGTCAAATCAAAAGCGGCTTCTTAGCCGACATCATTGCGGTTAAAGGCAACCCGCTTGAAAACATTGCCGTACTGGAAGATGTAAAATTTGTAATGAAAGACGGCAAAGTCTATAAATAAATTGATTTTCTGGCTTCTTATTTAGAAGCCAGCTCTCCCCTTTTTTAACAATTCACCGCTCACAAGTTAAATAAGCTTTAACAAAACATCTCTTTTTTGTATTAAAACGAAAAAAATACCTAATTTAGATAAATAAAACTTGAAATGAAAATAGCTCGCATTATCATTGCCGAAAATTTTCGACAAATTCCCCATAATAATGACACATAAATACTCAATTTTAGCCCTTGCCTGCTTAAGCGCATTCAATGCAAACGCCAACGATTTAGACTCAGTTGAACGAATTACCGTTTACGACAAACAAAATCGTGTGGTACTTGAATCTGGCCTTGCCACTAAATCAAATATGACCTTAATGGAAACGCCAGCCCCTGTTGTGGTTGTTGATCAAGAGCTTATCAACTCGCAAGGCGCTACAAATCTACAAGACTTAGTGCGTAACATCAGTGGTGTAACCCAAGCGGGTAACAACTACGGTATTGGCGATAACTTGGTGATCCGCGGTTTAGGTGCTAACTATACCTACGATGGCATGTACGGCGGTGCAGGTCTAGGTAACACTTTTAACCCAACCCGCTCAATGACCAACGTTGAATCTGTAGAAGTACTTAAAGGCCCTGCAACGGGCTTATATGGTATGGGTAGCGCAGGTGGTGTTATCAACCTAATCGAAAAGAAACCACAATTTACTGAAAAGCACACCGTTAATGCAGAGCTTGGTCAATGGGATAGCTACGCATTAGGCTTTGATAGCACAGCAGCATTAACCGACAACCTTGCTTATCGCGTTAACGCAAAAACCGCTCGCAGCGATGGCTACCGCGACTTAAAAGACGACCGTGACGAAATTTATGGTGCGTTAAAATACGTATTAAGCGACAAACAAGACATCATGATTTCTGCCGCTTATATCAAAGATGCCATTGCCGTTGATTCAATTGGCCACCCTATTCGTATTTTTAACAGCGACTCAGTAAATGGTAAAACCGCAGGTGAAGTAACAGCTGCCGATTTAATTAACGATGCAACAGCAAAAGGCCTGCAACTAACCGTTCAGCAACGTCAACAATTAGCAGACTCATTGGCAGCAAATGATGGCCTAACACCTTATACCTTTGGCCATAACGGTATTATTTCGCCAATGGCAAATGATAACAAAGGCGAAGAGCTACGCTTTAAGTTAACCCATAACTACTTCATTACTGATAATTTATTTTTAAACCAGCAACTACAATACCGTAATTACGAATCGAGCTTTGCCCGCCAAACAGGTGCTTATAACTACGTTTATTGGAACCGTAATGGCGTGATCAATGCCGACCCGCGCGCTCCTTTAGTGGTTGATGACGTACTTTACCCATTTGCCGCTCGTCGCCAAGAATACCGCCAAGTAGAAGCTGACGAAAAATCATGGCAATACTTTGCTGATCTTCGTTATGACTTTAGCTTTGCCGGAATTGATAACGAGCTACTGGTAAACGCCAACTACGAAGACCGCGATATTCGTTTTAAACAATACTCAATTTACGATGCTGACAAGGTCATTAAAAACAAAGATGGAGAGGTTATTTACCAAGGTCAATTACCTTACATTTTTGATATTCGTAACCCAAACTGGGGCGAAGGCAGCTTTTATGATTACGACCCGCTAAAAACCAGCAATTACAACAAAAAGGTTCAGGCTTGGGGTGTAGGTATTCAACATGTTGCCTATATTCACGACACTTTCACTACCCGTGTAGGCGTTGCGTTTAACCGTATTAAACAAAGCTACGAACACTTTGGTGTAGATGCGCGCTACCGTGCCAGTGCCGCCGAGCCAACACCAGAAGCAGATACATCAGACAGCGGTATGACCTACAACCTAGGTGCAACCTACAAACTGAGCGATGATATTTCGTTCTTTGTAAACCATTCTAAAGGTCGTACTGCCTACAGCGTACTTGGTAGTGTGTCGGGTAACGAAGCTGACCGCGATGACGCAGAATCAGTCAGTAACGACATTGGTATGCGTGTAAAAGCCTTTGACGATCAACTACTAGCATCACTTGTGGTGTTTGATAGTGCCCGTACAAACCTTGAGTATGCCAACCTAGATTACGAAGCCGGTGTATCTGATGCCTCAGTACCAAAAAGCTTTTACGATGGTGAAGAGCAAACCAAAGGTGTTGAACTTGATTTAAATGCCGATTTAAACGAGCAGTGGAAACTTAACATCAACGCGGTCTATCAAGACGCGCGTGATAAGAAAAACCCTAACTCATCATCTTTCGATACTCGCCAAAAAGGTGTGCCTTACGTAACTGCAAGTAGTTGGTTAAGCTATGACGCTAAATGGTTTGATTTAGCCGAGCCACTTACAATTAGCGCAGGCGTGCAATATGTTGATGACCGCAGCACCAACTCAACCTCGTTTGGTATTCCTGATGGCTACGTACCTAGCTACACGGTTTACGACGCCGCAATTCAATATCAAACAGATGATTGGAAACTACAGTTAAACCTAAATAACTTGTTTAACAAAACCTATTACTCAAAAGCAATGTTCTTAGGCGGTATGCCAGGCGAAGAGCGTAATGCTAAATTAACCTTTAGCTACACACTTTAATTGTGAATTGATAGCAAAAAGCGCGGCTTAGTTAAGCTGCGCTTTTTTGTTTTAGAGCAACGCCCCAGTTAAAAATGAATGCGTTTCTTCTACTAACTGGTTTCGCGAATTAGATATGCCACGTTTAAAATTGCACCGCAAAATTCTATTTGCTATTTTACACGCTCATAAATGGATAATTTAAAGATTTAAGGATGAACCCACTACAGCAATACCCTATGCCAGATCGACCAAGTAACCCAACCCCTTTAGAAATTGCTATTTATAATTATGAATTACTAGCCAAAAAATATAAAGTGGGATGGTAAATCATGAAGCTGTTTTCGTTAAAGCCTGTTACTAACTCTTACGACATGGTTGAGTGGGACATACTTTCATTCGCTGAAAAAATACAACCAATGTTGCCATCTAATCAAGATGCTTGCATGTTTCTTCTTGATATCCATATGAATAATGACTCTTTATTAGAATGCTGGCCTGAAGATTATGAGTTATCGTTTTTACCTGGTTATCTAAAGGATAACTACGATATCAGCATCATGGATGGATTTATCGCTCTTCGTATGAATGCTTATGATGTTTTAAAAGATTTATTAGCTCCTTTAGGTGAGTTCATTGAAACAAAAGCTGATGGTGAACCAATTGTGATTTTTAACTTGCGTACATTTGGTCAAGAAGATGAGACTAAATGTGAGCGTGAATATCTAGATGGCTATCCTCTGGATTATATTAAAATTGCTTTCATCGATGATGATGTAGAAAATAAACCTGTATTTAAAAGTAAGTTAACAGGTGGTTCTCGTTTATTTTGTACTGATAAGTTTAAATCTGCCGTCGAAGCTAATAATTTGACTGGTGTCTTTATTGACGAAGATCTCGATAATATATTTTCTCGTTAAGTAATGTTCTTAGGCGGTATGCTAGGACAAGAGCATAATGCTAAATTAACCTTTAGCTATACACTTTAATTGTGAATTGATAGCAAAAAACGCGGCTTGGTTAAGATGCGCTTTTTTGTTTGTTTAGTGAGAGCGAGTTTGAGTGATGGTTTGTTTTTGGGCATAAATGAGTTATAGCCGAAGGACGGCTCTGTATAAGAGAAAGGCCTTGGTAACGCCGCGTTAAGTGTTGGACAATGCCAACCACCAAGCCTAAAACACTTAACCTGACTGGAACTGCAATCGCCAAGCGTTGTGAATCTGTCTTAAACGCTTTGTTAAATTTCTTGTCTAGCCAGATTCGCTAGATTTGAAGACAAGTACATAAACGATACTGCATATTTGTTCGAAACCTCTACTACCTCCATATAATCTAACTTTAGATAATCTTCTTTACCATATTTGCCACCCATCGAATAGTCAGCACAAAGTTCAATAAATTTTTGGGTATCGTCATTGATACGAACAATGTAATTCCCCATCTCTGGCAAATATAAGTTAATAATAAGATTAAGTTTAGAAACGTTACCATCAATTTTTGATTGGAGAATTCTAATTTTTGTAGAGTCATAGTGCTTGTCATAATTTTCAAACCACTGTTCAAAAACTGACTCGATTTGTGATATCAGCTCGACCTGTATGTTACACAAATCAATGACTTCTTCCTTTTTTGCAAGTAATAGCTCTTGGTGTTTGAGCGACCTTTGGTGCTTATGATCTTTCCTTTGTCTCGAGTCAATCCAAATTTGAGTCAGAATCACAGACACTATTGCTATTAAACCTGTAACGATAGTGGCTACCGGTGGATGAGAAATTACGAACAAAAATATCTCTTTCAAATTCTGCCGACCTTATTGATGACTGAAATTTAACGCCCCAAGCAGGGGGGGAGGAGCACGTTTAGCGAGTAAAATTCTCGCTGACTTGGCTTGTTATATGCCATATTTACTCAAAACCTGTTCGGTCAATTGGCGAATAACCATAAATTCGCAAAGATGTTGCTCCTTTCTCGTATTCAAATCCAATAGACTTGATAAGTGATTCCAAACGAGCTGAGTGATCAATCGTTACAATCTCAGTAAGATTGTTTTTAGCGCTTTCTTCTTTATACTCGATTTCAAACCACATTACACTTAGCATCGGGTATGGTAAGTGGTTATACCATTCATTGTCCCAGACAGAAATGTAGTCTGAATCGATGCAGTTGAATCTGAAGCATGGAAGCCACTTTGTTTCAAATTGAATACTTTCTCGCATGTAAGTAAACAGCTCATTCCATTTTGTATTGTTAGCAAGTCCCACAAGATTTTTAACAGTTATTAACTTTTTTAATTGAGGGATTTCACTAACAAATGGGCGGTCATGTGGGTGTAGCTCTGAATTAGCGTATGGTGCAATATTTTTCACGACTCCCCCGATGGCATATAACGCCGCAATAAACGGCAAAAATAGCTGGCTATACTTTGTGAGGAACGAACAAAAGCCAGCCGTTTTTGTCCGCACCTTTTAATTTGCCTTGTAATGTTTTGATTTGCACTCGATCTTTTACAAGAGCAATAGTTCCAGGCCATTTATTACCTGCTGGAAGCGCCCACTGTTTTACTTGGGGATCCAAAATGCCGCCTATTTTTTCATAGTGATGAGCAACTTTAATCCGCTTCCATTTTAAACGTAAGAAGTAGGGCTTTAGTCTTTTAGTGCCATATACTGGATGTGCTCTTCTCTCAGAACCAAGTAATCTGCAAAGTAAAACCCTCACCTCAATTTTATCCATTTTATGGAATTTTGCGTGAAGCAATTTTTCAGGTGGCTTATAAATCGACTTTAGATATTTCAACAAATCTCCAGAAAAACGTAACGCCGCATTAAGGTGTGAGCAACGCTACCACCAAACCCAACAATGGAATGAAAAATGCCAAGCGTTGGGAATCACTCTTAAATGCTTTGTTATACATCGGTTTCGACCAAGTCTGAGTAAACATGCAAATACCCACCTTCCATCAAACTCTTAACAAATAAGTTGGGATATTTTGACTTTAACAAACTAACTTTTTGTAAAATGTCATTTTGACTTTTCTCACCCATTGCATACGAGTAACGATCAAAGATGAGAAAAGTCGATAAATTCAAAGGTAAATGATCTAAACGCATATGCTCTAGAAAACCGTAACGCTCAAGCAAAGCATAATATTTTTGTAAGTTATTTAAACCTTCATAGGAAGGTATACAATTTAAAGCGAGTACAGGAAGTAGTTTTACTGGGACAAAACTTCGAACCAAACTTGCATACATTTTTTCTTCATTTTCGTACTCATCAATCGTGTTTCTTTTCCCCAAGTAAGCTTCGCTAAAGTCTCGGTCACTATTCTTAATATTATTCTTAGCGATGAACTTTAATAGCTGATACAGCACTCTAAAGTACTGTGAAAGCTCAACATTCTTTAGTATATGCTCCTGTCTCTCCTTTAGGTAAGACGAAATATCGCAGTCATCATCAAGTTTATTTAGATTTGCAATATCTCCGCTAAGATCATTTGAACTTAATTCAAGAGAACGAACCGCATCATTGTGAAGTTCTAAAAGAGAGTAAAACGTAGTTTCGAACTTTTGAGCTTCATAGTTTTCGACTTGTTTTTGTTGAGACTCAGCACTATCCTGTAGCGCTTTGATCGCTGTAGTTAATTCCTCTCGCTGGAGATAAACTGTATATAAAAGAGCTAAGAATGATAATGAAGCGAAAAGAGCACCTACCGTACCACCAATATAAGATCCAAAACTCCCCCAATCAGACTGATTTGTACTAAAGTCACCTGAAAACACACGAAAATATGCTCTGCAAACTACAATTGCAAAGATAACAGCAACTAAACCCACAATTGGGATAAACTTTTTAAACATACTATATCTCTAATACTGAAATCAATTCAGATGTGTAACAATTTAATAGTGCGATCATTGCGCATATTTCTACCACACAACAGCTCACTTTTCTGATTACTACGTTTTTATCAAATTAGCTAACCTTTTGCTAGTTAACAAAATAATTTAAATTGGTAAAGTGGTCTTACGACAAGAATGCGCAAATTGCTCATTTTCCTGAATATAGGGGAAAGTTGTAAATTCTGAATATAAAAAATGTATCAAAAGAAAATATTCAATGTCCGCTCATAGCCGACTCTAAGCAAATACGTTAATTTATTTTGGAGCATTAACGAGCTACAGCTCCCTGCTTTTTAGCATATGAAAAACTGCCAGGTTCAATTGATTACTCAACCGAACCTGACAGCATTAACTGACTCAGCTTAAAGCGTCATCACAATACGGCCTGTGATATCGCCTTTTAGCATGTCGTCAAATATATCGTTGATATCTTCTAGGCGTTTTTCTTCAATAATGGCTTTAACCTTACCTTTGGCAGCAAAGTCGAGACATTCTTGTAAGTCTTTACGCGTACCAACGATTGAGCCTACAACAGACACACCATTTAATACGGTGTCGAAAATTGGCAGTGGCATATCTTCAGGTGGTAAACCTACAAGCACACATTTACCGCCACGGCGTACACTTTTGTAAGCTTGCTCAAAACCTGGTTTTGATACGGCTGTACATACAACACCATGCGCACCACCCACTTGCTCAAAAATGGTTTCTGATGGTACTTGCTTCATAAAATCAATAGTAATATCTGCACCAAGCTCTTTAGCAAGGTTGAGTTTGCTTTCACCAGTATCAACGGCAATTACGTTAAAGCCCATCGCTTTTGCGTACTGCACCGCTAAGTGGCCAAGTCCACCCACACCGACTATAGCAACCCAATCACCTGCTTTTGCACCCGTTACTTTTAATGCTTTGTACGTCGTAACACCGGCACAAAATAATGGCGCAGCTTCTGCAAAGCCTAACCCGTCTGGTACTTTTACAACAAAGTCACCATGTGCAACACAATACTCAGCGTAACCACCGTCTATTGAATAACCTGTGTTGTGCTGCTCAAGACACAAGGTTTCTTTGCCTTCTAAGCAGTAATCACAATGCCCGCATGCACTATACAGCCAGGGGATCCCTACTCTATCGCCTACAGACAAGTGCTTTATATTAGCCCCTACCTTTTCAATTGTACCGACCCCTTCGTGGCCAGGTACTAATGGCATTTTAGGTTTTACAGGCCAATCTCCGTGGCATGCATGTAAATCAGTGTGGCACACACCGCACGCCGCTATTTTAACTAACACGTCATTTATCCCTACCTCAGGGCATGGAATATCTTCAATAGTTAGCTTACCTTTGTATTCTTTATTTACTGCAGCTTTCATAACGTTCCTCCGTGGTATTATTTTGATTGAGCACTTTGAGCCTATACGATAACGCAAACTATTGTCACCAATATTGATACAGATCAAGTTGTTTATTTTTCGTACAGGATATAGTTTTCTGCTTAACTCTTAGTAAAATCAACTGACTAGCTCGAAATTTAGACTTTAGTCGCGTAACATCGAATAGTGGCTATTTCTTTTAGTTATACCAACACCGTGCTAGCATTAAATTTCTGAAGTTTTTGAATACTAAAAATTATGAGCCTATCTGAAAAAAATCTAGCTTTTGTAATGCACTGTGGCGAAATGGGTAGCCGTTGGGGCTTTAACCGCACCATTGGTCAAATGTGTGGTTTGCTCACCATTACGAAAGAGCCGATGACCGCCAATGAAATTGCCGACACCCTAAGTATTTCACGTGGTAACGTGAGTATGGGCATTAAAGAACTTCAGTCTTGGCGTTTAATTAAGGTGCATCATATCCCTGGCGACCGTAAAGAATACTACGGCCCTGCCGGCAGTATTTGGGACATGGCCAACCGCGTATTCGAAGAGCGTAAAAAACGTGAGATAGACCCAACTCTTAGCTTACTTCGTGATAATATTTTAGAAGAAGCCCACAACGATGATGAGCGCTTTGCTCAGCAGCAAATGCAAGAAATTCACGACCTACTCGAAACCGTTACAAAATGGTCGGCAGAGCTACAACGTTTGAGCCCTGAACAACTCCAAAGCCTAATGAAACTAGGATCGGGCATTGGCAAGGTACTTGATTTTAAAGATAAGATTTTGAAGAAGCCCGGAAAAGAGTAAGTTACGAGTTACTAGGAAAAAGTTTGCGAGTTTGACATCGTAGGCGTGAAACTTGTTTCGCGCGCTTGCTTGAAGACAGTGCTTTAGCACGCAGTAAGTACGGATATGTGTCGCCGTAGGTGACAACCTCATACCCAAAACACTCTATTCAATTAACCACCAAGCTTTGATTAAACTTGGTGGTTAAAAATCAATTACTTAACCGCTGGGTAACCGATGCGATCTGATAAGTAACCAACACTGGTTGCAAAGTAATACGAACGATTCCAGTGCATCAATGCTTTATAATTGTCGTAGGCTAAGTACATACGGCCATTTACGTCATCTGGCATTACCATTGCGGCGGTAATATCAACTTGCGGTAAGTCGCTACCATCCATTTTACGAACACCGATTGCTTGCCAGTCAGCAAGGCTGCGCTCAGAATCTTTCCAGTACTCTAACCATTGGCTGCGCGTTTTAGTGCCACGTTTAAGAATGTTTGCGTTATCAAAGCCTTCAGGTAATTTAACTTGACGACCCCAAGTTAAATCATCGTTCCAACCTGCTTGCTTTAAGTAATTTGCGATTGAGGCAAATGCGTCTTCTTCTGTGGTCCAAATATCTTTGCGGCCATCACCGTTGTAATCAACAGCGTAGGCGTTAAATGAAGTTGGCATAAACTGCGTTTGACCCATTGCCCCTGCCCAAGAACCTTTGAACTTATCAAGGGTAATGTGACCCTCTTTTAAGATATCAAGCGCTGCCCAAAGTTGGTTTTTGTACATGGTTTCGCGGCGACCATCAAAAGCAAGTGTGACTAATGATGCTATCACACTATGACCACCTTGGATTTTACCAAAGTTACTTTCAAGGCCCCAAAGTGCAACAATAAAGCGCGCTTGAACGCCGTATTCTTTGGCTACTTTTTCAAGAACCTCTTGGTTTTCTTTGTATAGTTTACGCGCGCGGTCAATTTTCCATTGCGGCACACGTTTTGGTAAATAGGTTTCGAGGGTTTCTTTTACTTCAGGCTGATTTTTGTCAGCTGAAATGACCTTCTTTTTAAATTTAGCCGTTGCGAATGCTTGCTCGATTAAGGCTTGATCATAGCCTTTTTCTGTCGCTTCATTTTTTAATGCAGCAACGTATACGTCGAAGTCAGCTTGTGTTTTTTCCTCTGCCAATACAGATGTGCTTAATGAAGCACTTAGTAGAACTACGGCAAGTTTTTTAATCACTCTCAACTCCCTTGTCTTTTTTAAATTGGGTTAACAGGTTTTCTTCTGGCGGCGGTAATTGCAAGTAGAAACCTTGGTCAATTAACGCTTGCTTAACCGTTTCTAAGTCTGCCAAACCTAACTTTTCACGACTAGCAAGATTAATTATCATCACATACTGTGGTTGACCAAATGTGTCCATTAAAGGTTCAGGAACACGCGTAAAATCATCTCTTTTTTCTACAAAAAGGTAGGTATCCGCTTTTTTCTTACTTTTATACACCGCAGTTAGCATTATGACCCTTTAATATCTTGCTTAACGAGGGCGCACACTATAACATGACTCTTATAAGAAGATTAAAAATTTCGGTTAGATTTTTACTGTATACGCCTTGTTCAGCCTGCGTTTATTTAAAAAAGAGCTAACCAAGACAATTCAATTGAGCATGTATGTCGGAACAAATTTTTGAACTAAAAGGGAACCTTTTTACTTTATCTGTGTTGCATCTATTTTCAGCAGATACCTCTCTTTTAAGTAAGCAGTTAGATGAAAAAATAGCCCAAGCACCTAAGTTTTTTGCAGGCGCGCCCATCGTAATTAACTTAAGTGATGTACAAGGTGACTCGTTTGATTTTTCTTTCTTAAAATCAATGCTTACCAGTCTATCGTTTAACCCTGTTGGTGTGTGTAATGGCAGCCAAGAGCAAAACGAAAACGCCAAAGCGGCAGGCTTATCAGTCCTAAATTATTCACAGGACGTTAAGGGGGCAACCGCTAAACAACAAACAAATACATCTATCGTTGAGAAAACCGTTCACCTACCTGCACAAGTGATTCACGGCACAGTTCGCTCTGGTCAGCAGGTCTATGCAAAAGATCGTGACCTTATTGTTATTGGTGCGGTTAGTCATGGCGCAGAGGTGATCAGCGACGGTAATGTTCATATTTATGGCACATTGCGCGGACGTGCAATTGCAGGTGCTAAAGGCTACAACGAAGCACAAATATTTTGCCAAAAATTAGAAGCAGAACTTGTTTCAATTAATGGTAGTTATTGGATCAGCGATTCCCTACAAGGTGAACACTGGGGCAACGCAGTACAAATCCAACAAAAAAATGATTCATTAGAAATTTCAGCTTTGGTTAAAGGATAAATCTCATGGCAAAAGTAATTGTCGTTACTTCTGGTAAAGGTGGTGTTGGTAAAACCACATCGAGTGCTGCAATTGGCACAGGTTTAGCGCTTAAGGGCTTTAAAACCGTTATTATCGACTTTGATATTGGTCTACGTAATCTTGACCTTATTATGGGTTGTGAGCGCCGTGTTGTTTATGACTTTGTAAACGTAATCAATGGCGAAGCTAACTTAAATCAAGCCCTTATTAAAGATAAGCGAGTTGATAAGTTACACATTTTACCTGCGTCACAAACACGTGATAAAGATGCCTTAACCCGTGACGGTGTTGAACGTGTACTAAATGATTTGAAAAAAGACTTTGATTACATCGTATGTGATTCGCCAGCGGGTATTGAAGCGGGCGCAATGATGGCAATGTATTTTGCTGATGAAGCAATTATAACAACAAATCCTGAAGTATCATCAGTACGTGACTCCGACCGAATTTTAGGTATTTTGCACAGTAAATCTAAGCGTGCTGAAGAAGGCCTAGAAAGCGTTAAAGAACACTTATTATTAACACGTTATAACCCTGAGCGTGTTGAAAAAGGCGAAATGCTATCAGTTGAAGATGTGCAAGAAATTCTTGCGATTAAACTTTTAGGTGTTATCCCTGAATCACAAGCAGTATTGAGTGCATCAAACTCTGGTCAACCAGTGATTTTAGACGGTGAATCAGATGCAGGCCAAGCCTATACTGATGCAATTAATCGTCTACTAGGTGAAACAGTCGATTTCCGCTTTTTAGATGTAGAGAAAAAAGGCTTATTTAAACGGATTTTTGGAGGTTAATGTGTCTTTACTTGACTACTTCCGCTCAGAGAAGAAAAGCAGTGCGTCATTAGCAAAAGAGCGATTGCAGATCATTGTCGCACACGAGCGCTCACAACGTGGTACACCTGATTATCTGCCACAGCTAAAGCAAGATATTCTTGATGTGATACGCAAATATGTGAATGTAAATACCGATGCTGTTCAAGTTCAGTTTGATCAAAATGAAGATGACTTAGCAGTACTTGAGTTGAACGTGACTCTGCCAGAAGAAGAAAAGAAATAGTCAAAATTGGGCGCTTTGTTAATGCTAACAGCGCCCTTTTTTATTTCTGCCACTGCATATGAAACTCATAGTCGTCTGCACCTAGCGTTTTGAATCCTGCCCGTTGATATAGCCCATACGCTGGGTTTGCTTTTAGCACCGTTAAATTAATTTCTGATGTTTGTGCTTTTAGTGCATCTAACACCTGAGTGCCTAGCCCTTTGCCCTGCTGTTTGGGTGCTATTTGTAGCTGTAATAAACTGATTGTTTTGTCACTAACAATGAACTTAGCAGCGCCTACACATTGCCCATCATTTAACACTAAGTGGCTGTGTTCAAAGTGTTCTGCCACTCTTGCTTGGTGTTGTTCAAGTGATAAAAATAAACCTTGATTCTCAAGGTGTTCAACCATGGTATTTAACCTTAAGTCGAGTAAATAGGCTTTGTCTTGTTCTGTAGCCGCTACAAATTCAATCATTATTGTCTTAAAAAAGAAAAAGGTACTTTAGTAAAAGTACCTTTTTAGGTTGCAACAAACAACATGTCGGTTAGAAGTTATAATTTGCGCCTAAGTAAAAACGACGACCTGAATACTGGTTATAGGTAAAGCGATTACTCTGTTTCCAATAACCTTCTTCAAGCTCTTCTGTTAGGTTTACTACAGATGCAGTAAACGAGAGCTGCTCAGTTAGATTATATGATGCATTTACATCTAGCTGACCATAGTCTTTGGTGTAAAAGTTATATCCTTTGTGTATACCGTTAGCACGGTCATCTTTCCAGTTATAAGAGGCGCGAACGCTAAAATCATCGTTCTCAAAATACACTGAAATATTATATTGATGCTTAGCTGTACCTGGGATCTCAGCATCTGTTTTTTGCCCGTCAGTCGAGACTTCGCTAGTGCTGGTATCTGTGTAGGTGTAGTTAGTTAAAATACCAAAACCATTATCAAACGAATGCTGGAAGAACAGTTCTAAACCCTCTGATTTTGCATCACCTCCCCCTACTTTGGTGTTCATTTCAACTTCAATTGGGCCATTACAGCAATCATGCTCTCGCTGCACAATTTCGAGAGTGGATATTGGTAGGTTTGAGATATCTTTTGAAAATACCGTCGCCCCTAACGCAGAACCTTCTCCATAATACCACTCGACACCTAAATCGAATTGATCAGACAACATAGGGTCAAGACCTGTATTCACAGATGTTCCTCGGCCTCGTCCTGTCCATGAGTCCGGCGAGTTTATATTCACCGGAGGACCATAAGTTTCAGACTGGCTTAAATCTGAATAACTAATTCGTGACATAGTTCGTGCCGCAGCAAAACGCACAACTAAATCTTCTGTGGCATCCCAAGCGAGGTTAAAACTTGGTAAGACTTCGCCGTCATCACTGCTACGCTCATTTGGTTCGGTATCATTATTGTCTTGGCCAATCACTTCATCATACGTAAGTGTTGTCAGCTCAGTATTAACATAGCGTACACCCAAGTTACCGCGAAAGTTTTGCCATTCGAAATCAGCTTGCGTATACACAGACCAGATCTTTTCTTCTAATGCATAAGTACCCGAAAGTGACGGTACAACAGTTCGACTAAAATTGTCTTTTAAGTAATTATCAAGGGCATTGAAATCAAACGCTAAAAAGTTAAATGCGCCTGTATCCCCTGCGCTATTATCCACCACATGATCGCTCACCAGTGTTGGTGCATCTGGGTGAAAATCAGGATTATGGAACCACTCTGTACCTGGTAAATAGCCACGGTAACCGCCATTGTCAGCTATGCCGTCATCCCATCGAAAATCATTACGCATGCCTTTAATTTCGTGGTCGCGATATTTGCCCCCCACATACACGCGGGTAAAAAAGCTGCCATCAAGGTCAAATTTTACGTCTGTTTGAATATAATTTTCAGAGTCTTCATTTTCAGATGAGTAAGAGTCAAACCAATCATAGTATTGATACGCTTCTTTATCGGTGGCTAAATCTGTAGATACTTCATAAGATGGCTTGCCCCCTTTTGTTGACCAATGCCAGCTATTTACAGAGCCAAGGCGAGCATCAATATTTGCATAGGTTTCTTTTGATGTACCACCGTCAGCTTTTGTGTGCCCAAGCTTTAACGTAATGCTGTATGCATCACCATAATAAGTCCCTTCAAAATCAAATGTATTAGACTTTGATTCACCAAAACGCTCACGACCCGTTAGTTGAGGCGACAATAAACCACGGCGAACCGGCACGCCGCCGTTTACATCGGCATCACCCCAGTTATTCTCATTCAATAAACCATTATCACCATTACCATAAGCAACGACTGTGTCGCCGTCTAATTCGACACCAAAATAGGGATTGTGATTATCATTCCACTCGGCAAAGAATACTTCTTGTCCGACTTGGTCATAACTTAATTTTGCACCAAAATAATTAAAGCTCAGATCTAAACGGTCTGTTGGCATCCATTGAATAGCAACTTGATACCCATCACGGTCACGATCTTGGTCTGCGTTTTTCACATGTATGCCAGACGATGCCCAAACATTATCATAAACTTCACCTGTAGCTTGGTCTACAATAGCTGGTTGATCTGCATCTTCCGCCGAATCAGAGTAAAAACGCCAACCAAAAGACTCATTTGAAACAGTAACCACCCGTCTTTCTTGGCGTGTAAAGCCTGCTAAAATCCCGAAGTTTTCCTCATCGTTTTTCCATGAGTACAATACATTCACTTGTGGTTTTGTGTCCTCAGACACATCATCGTAAGTCACCTCAGCGCTTAGGGCCCCTGAATTTGCTTCCATTTCAAGTGGTTTACGGGTGTGTAATATAACCGTGCCGCCAATACCGCCTTCATCAATACGAGCTTCTGCACTTTTGTACACTTCTACACTTTTGATCATGCTTGATGGCAATAGTGTGTAGTTGAAACTGCGTGCAGGGCTCCCTGTGCCAGACGAAGCAATATAGTTACCGTTTAATTGGGTGAGAGTCCAATCCGGTGACGTACCACGAATACTGACACGACTACCTTCGCCACCATCGCGATCAATGAGTACGCCTGATACACGTTGTAATGAATCAGCGACGTTTTTATCAGGAAATTTACCAATATCTTCTGCGGTGATTGCATCAACCGTGGCAGCTGAAAGTCGTTTTATTGCCAAGTTTTCTGCGGTTGATGAACGAATACCACGGACTTCAATCACTTCTACGTCTTCATTCGCTTGTTCTGCCGCGTAACCTGTATTGATTACCGCGAGTAACGAAATCACAATTGCATTGTGTTTAAAATGCCGTCCTTGCCCTTTTATTTTTATCGCACTTTGCTTGCCCATGCCTATCTCCAGTTGTGTGTTCTGCAAGCTTTATGAGGTCTATACATCTCATAAAACATCTTATTGTTGTCGGTTTTAAACTGATTATTGGGAGTTAATAGCTTGTTAAACTCAGTTTCAGAATAGGGGGGAGCGGTCAAAAAGTGATAATAAAAATTCGGTGACCGATATAACAAAATCGGCGTAAGGAATATTTTATATTCACTTTTGTATTTTCTGACTTATAGTTAGCCCAACATCGTTTTAATTTTTAAGCAGTGTTATGAAACAACCGAAATAAAAATAAATCACTGATTATAAATAGTAAAACAATAAAAACTGTTCTTATTGAATAGGTATAAAATGAGTAACTAAAAACTAGGTGTAATAGATATGGTAAAAACACGACCATGAACAATGGTAAAATTCTCGAAGTGTGCATAAACGAAGGCGATTTAAAGCAGCTAGCTAACAATATTTCGACGGCTAGTAACTTAGGCGCAAGGCGCTTTGAACTGTGCAGTAATTTACACCTAGGTGGTTTAACTCCGAGTTTGTCTGCAATTGATTGTGCTGTGAAAAGCCTGACCAATAGCGCAGAGTTAGTGGTGATGGTTCGCCCTGAAGCGGGCGATTTTATTGTTAGTGCTGAGTGTTACGAATTAATGGAAAAGCAAATAACAATGGCAGCTAACGCGGGGGCGCACGGTGTGGTATTTGGTGCAGTTAAAAGAGGCGAACTTGATTTAGACGTGACCCGCTCTTTAGTTGCCACAGCTAAACATTATGGTTTAATGGTGACCTTTCACCGTGCATTCGATACCCTAACAAACCCGTTAAGCGCACTTGATAAACTCATTAGCTTAAGAGTAGACCGCATATTAACAGCAGGCACGCCGTGGCAAAGCGGCCAAAGTGCTGTAGATGGTCTAAATCAGATCAACACATATTTAGCGCACAGTGCTAATCAGATAGAAATTGTTATGGGTGGTGGTGTGACCTTAGACAATGCGGCAACACTTTGGCAATTAATAAATAATTATTCAGCAAAGGCAGCTGTGCATGTACATTCATGTGTGCACAACGAAAATGGTGCAATTAACGCCGAGGCTATCAAGAAGCTTCTTTCAAAGGATTAAGCATGGCAAGCAAAGCAACGTATTTTTTAGGTATTGATGGCGGTGGCAGTAAGTGTAAAGTTCGTTTAGAAAACGAAAACGGCTCTTTACTTAGCGAAGCCATAAGTGGCTCAGCAAACGTAGCCACCAGCTGCCAACAAAGCCAAGAATCTATACTCCACGCCACCGAACTTGCATTTCATGAAGCAGGGCTTGCCTTAAGCGAGCTAAAAAACACCTATGTGCATGCAGGACTTGCCGGTGCTAATATCGACTCGGCCTATCAAGCCATGACAAAATGGCCGCACTCTTTTGCTAAGTTTACCCTATCAACAGATATGCTGATTGCCTGTAAAGGTGCACATCAACACCATGATGGCGCGGTGATTATTCTTGGTACGGGCTTTTGTGCAGGTTACCAGCAGCAAAGCCAATTTAGTGAATTAGGTGGTTACGGATTATTACTGAGCGATGGTGCCAGTGGTGGTTGGTTAGGCTTACAACTTTGCCGTAAAGCATTTGAAGTACTTGATGGTGTTGCGAAAAGTTCTGCAGCAATAAATACCCTACTCACCGAGCTTAACTGCGACTCAAGCCAAGCGTTAAGTCAGCGTTTAATATTAGCAAGCCCTGCTGAGCTTGCCAAATTTGCGCCGCTTGTTTTTAGCCATTCTGACGATGCTTTTTGTCAGCAATTAATCAATGAAGCGTGCGCATACATTACCCGATATATCACTTACTTTGAAAAGCAAGGTATTGAAAACGTTACCTTAATGGGCGGCATTGCCAATGCCATCACGCCTTACTTACCTGATGCCAGTAAAGCGCATTTAACCCCCGCTCTTGCCAGTGCTGAGCAAGGAGCTATTTTAATGGCAAGAGCTGCAATTTAATCACCTAATTGCGAACGCATTTGTGAGGGAATTTCACCAAACAAACGCCGAAATTGTTTGCTAAAGTAACTCGGTTCAGAAAACCCACACTGGTAGGCCACTTGTGAAATGGGCAGTTGCGTTTCAATTAGTAGCTTGCGGGCATTTTCGAGGCGCACTTCGTTAATAAATTGATTGGGAGTTTTTGCTAAGTGCTTTTTAAAGCGGCGCTCTAAAGCACTTACCGACAAATGCGCAAGTTCTGCCAATTCATCAATGCTGATCTGACGATGATAATGCTCGCGAATAAATTTTACCGGCTCTTCAATTGCCCTTACATGAGAAAGTGCTTTTGAGGTTTTTTGTAGATGTCGGGTCACTCCGTAAGTGCCAATCACATTGCCATCGTGATCTTTTAAAGCATGCTTTGATGTAGAAAACCAACCAAGCTCACCTTGTTGAGTTTGGTTGAGCTCTAAACGGTCAGTCACTATGTAGCCTTCCATCACCCGTTTATCGTCATTGACGTATTGAAACGCGAGGTGCTTTGGCGAAAAATCAAAGTCTGTTTTTAGCAATATTTGCTCCAGTGTTTTATAACCCTGATGCTCAATAAAATGCTGATTACAATGCAAGATTCTACTATCTGTGTCTTTTACCCAAAAGAGGATATCTGGCAGTAAATCAAATGCAGCAATTAGCTGATTTACGCCAGCTTTTTTTATTATTTCTTGAATATCCATCGCTTAATTTCGTCTCAATAAATAACAGCCCTATATATTTTAAACGCCGATTTTGTTGCATTGTCAACCGAATTTTTATTAGCGCTTATTGGCTAAGCTTTCCTATTATCAATAACATGACATTAACAGTAGCAGACGCTATTTAAATTTAGGAGCGCTTAAGATGAGCAAAGCTAAGATCCGCATGGCAATGGTAGGCGGTGGCGATGGGGCTTTCATTGGCGCTATTCATCGAATTGCAGCACGATTAGATGGAATGATAGAGCTTGTTGCAGGCGCATTCAGTTCAGACGCAAACAAATGTAAAGCTACTGGTGAACTACTCGGGCTTGATAGCAGGCGTTGCTACGACAGTTACCAGACGCTATTTACCGAAGAAGCAAAATTACCTGCTGATGAGCGTATCGATTTTGTGGCTATTGCCACCCCAAACCATTTGCATTTTCCGGTCGCTAAAATGGCGCTTGAACATGGTTTTCATGTGCTCTCAGATAAACCCGCAACGCTCACACTCGCAGAGGCAGAGCAATTACAAAGCATTATTGCAAAACAGCAGGTTTTATATGGGTTAACCCACACTTACACCGGTTACCCTATGGTCAAAGAAGCCAAGCATCGCGTAAAAGCAGGTGAGCTCGGCAGCATACGTAAAGTGATTGTTGAGTACACTCAAGGCTGGTTAGCGCGCAGCGAAGACGAAGGTTCAAAACAAGCCAGCTGGCGTTTAGACACCAGTAAGTCAGGTATTAGTTGTTGTATGGGCGACATTGGCGTGCATGCAGCTAACTTAGCCGAATATGTCTCTGATCTCGAAATCACCGAGCTTTGCGCCGATTTAAACCATGTGATTGAAGGACGAGCCCTCGATGATGATGGCACTGTGCTACTTAGATTCAATAATGGTTGTAAAGGCGTTTTACTGGCAAGCCAAATTGCTGTTGGCGATGAAAACAACTTACGCCTGCGTATTTATGGCGATAAAGCCAGTCTTGAATGGTCGCAACTTGAGCCTAATAGCTTATGGCTACGAGGCCACAATCAAGCCGCCACATTACTTAGAGCGGGCGTAGGTGAATTACACCCTGACACACAAAATGCCCTGCGCGCCCCTGCCGGTCACCCAGAGGGCTACCTTGAAGCATTTGCCAACATTTACAGCAATTTTGCAGCGCAAATTCATGCATTTAAGCAAGGCGATAACGCAACGAATTCAGCATTTGATGTGCCTGGCATTAAAGATGCTGTGCGTGGCATGGCGTTTATTGAGCATGTTGTTGCTTCATCGAAGCAAGATACTAAATGGCACAAATTACAGATTGGATAAAAAAGAATGAATAAAATCAAAGGGCCAGCAATATTTTTGGCGCAGTTTATTTCAGATCAAGCCCCGTTCAATAGCTTTCAAGGTTTATGTAAGTGGGCAAGCGGTTTAGGTTACAAAGCGATTCAAGTGCCAACCTCAAACCCTGAAATTTTCGATTTAGAAAAAGCAGCTCAAAGCCAGCAATACTGCGATGAAGTCACTGGTATTGCCACAGAGTATGGACTTACAATTTCAGAGCTATCAACACATTTGCAAGGCCAGTTGATTGCGGTACACCCTGCATACGATGAAATGTTCGATAACTTTGCCGCAGAGCATGTAAAAGGTAACCCTGCTGCACGTACTAAGTGGGCAACAGAGCAACTGATGCTAGCAGCGAAAGCAAGTAAAAACCTTGGTTTAACAACCCATGCGACCTTCTCGGGTTCTTTTTTATGGCATACCTTTTACCCGTGGCCACAGCGTCCGCAGGGACTTGTTGAACAAGGCTTTAGTGAACTTGCTAAACGTTGGTTACCTATTTTAGATTGCTTTGACGAGCATGGCGTGGACGTGTGTTATGAATTGCATCCGGGTGAAGACCTACATGATGGTGTGACATTTGAGCGCTTTTTAGCGGCAACCAATAATCACCCTCGCGTTAATATTCTTTATGATCCGAGCCATTTTGTATTGCAACAGCTCGATTATTTAGCGTTTATCGATATCTATCATTCGCGCATTAAGGCGTTTCATGTCAAAGATGCCGAATTTATCGCAAATGGCCGCTCAGGTGTTTATGGCGGATTTCAAAACTGGCAAGACCGACCAGGGCGTTTTCGTTCTTTAGGTGATGGCCAAGTAGATTTTAAGCAAATCTTCAGCAAGTTAACTCAATATGGTTTTGATGGTTGGGCTGTACTTGAATGGGAATGCTGCTTAAAGCACCCAGAAGATGGGGCAAGAGAAGGCGCTGAGTTTATTAAAGCACACTTAATAAACCCAACAGACAAAGCCTTTGACGATTTTGCCAGTGGCGCAACAAACACTGAGCGTAACAATCGAATTTTAGGTTTATAAACCGACAACAATAGAACACACAGGACACACAATATGGACAACAATAATTATAACCGCATTGTCTTTCGGCTTTGCTGTATAGCACTGATTGTGACCTCTATGACCTTTGCCATCCGTGCTGGTATTTTGGGTCAACTTGGCAGTGAGTTTGGCTTAACCGACACCGAATTAGGTTGGGTTAATGCCATGGCATTTTTAGGCTTTCCGGTTGCGACTATGGTCGGCGGTATTATTTATAATGCCATTGGCGCGAAAAAATTAGTGGCGTTAGCGTTTATCTGTCATTTACTTGGCCTTGTTTTGACGATAACAGCTGATGGTTTTTGGGGCTTACTGGTTTCTACCTTTTTAATTGGTTTTGCCAACGGCGCTGTTGAAGCTGGCTGTAACCCATTAATTGCAGAAATGTACCCTAAAAACACCACCACTATGCTAAACCGTTTTCATGTTTGGTTCCCAGGTGGCATTGTGATTGGCGCACTTGCGTCGAATTTTATGTCGGGAGCAGGTTTAAACTGGCAATGGCAAGTAGCGTTAATTTTAGTTCCTACGGTTATTTATGGCGCTATGCTGATTAAAGCACAATTTCCACGCTTTGATACGCGTACTCACTCTACCAGCAGCAATATTCGCCACTTATTCACGCCGTTATACCTCTTTTTAATTGCCTGTATGACACTCACAGCAACCACTGAGTTTGGCACACAACAATGGATTGAGCGTATTCTAGGTTCATCGGGTGCCTCTCCTATGGTGGTATTAGCTTTAATAACAGGTCTGATGGCAGTTGGTCGCTTCTTTGCAGGCCCTATTGTGCATAAGCTCAACCCTACTGGGGTATTACTTGGCTCTGCCATTTGTGCAAGCTTAGGTATCTTTATGATGAGTCAGGCCGAGGGCAGCATGATTTATCTGGCAGCGATGCTTTTTGCACTGGGCGTTACCTACTTTTGGCCAACCATGCTTGGTTGCGTTGCTGAATACATTCCAAAGTCAGGCGCGCTGGGTATGTCGTTAATGGGCGGTGCTGGCATGTTTGCTATGAGCATTTGGAACCCTGTGATTGGTAGCTGGATAGATACAGCACGCTCATCAGCACAGGCAAGTGGCGCAAGCGCTGAACAAATTGAAATTTTAGCCGGACAGGCTGTATTACAAAACCTACTAATCTTCCCAATTATTTTAATCGTCGCATTCATTGGGTTGTATTTAGTAATTAATAACAACAAACGCACCGAGAAATGTGCGTCTTAAGCAAGTAAATCGTCGAGGAACACTATGTTTAAATCTCTTAAAGCACTGACTTTAATGCTCACCGTTAGTAGCTGTGCACTCGCTAATACGGCTGACAATCAGCTTACACAACAAGAAAAGCAAGCTGGCTGGCAGTTGTTATTTGACGGCAAAAATATGTCGCAGTGGCGTAACTTTAAAAGCGAATCTTTAAATCCTGCATGGGTCGTTGAAGATGGCGCTATGACATTAACCAAAGGTGGTGGCGACCTGCTTACTAAAAAGCAGTACAAAAACTTTGAACTACAGATTGATTGGAAAATCTCTACCAAAGGCAATAGCGGTATTTTTGTATTGGCTGATGAAACCGGACAGATGATTTACTCTCATGCGCCTGAAATTCAAATTATTGATAACGAAGAACATCCAGATACCGAAATTGACTCGCACTTAGCAGGGTCAATTTACGATTTATTTGCTGCGCCAATTGCGGCGCACAAGCCAGCAAATAGCTGGAACCATGTGCGTATTAAAATGCAAGACAACCATTTACAAGTTTGGCAAAACGGTATCAGCACCACCAGCATTGTGATTGGTAGTACAACATGGAACACCCTTGTTAAAGGCAGTAAGTTTGCAACTTGGCAAAACTTTGCAACTGCAGAGCAAGGTCATATCGGGCTTCAAGACCATGGTGACAAAGTGTGGTTTAAAAATATAAAAATCAAGGAGCTATAAGATGTCTGATTTTAAACATAAGATATTAGTTGTTGGCTCTGGTGCTGGCGGTGCAATGGCCGCATACACGTTAACCAAGCTTGGTCACAAGGTGTTATTACTTGAAGCGGGCCGTAATTATGACCCGAAAACAGAAAGCCCGATGTTTCGTCGTAACAACGAAGCCCCACTTATGGGTGCAGGTAACAAAGACAAAAACTTTGGCTTTTACGACGCAACCGTTGATGGCGGCTGGCAAGTACCTGATGAGCCTTATACCAGCGCCAAAGGAAGCGACTTTTATTGGTGGCGCGCACGTATGTTAGGTGGTCGAACTAACCACTGGGGCCGCTATTCATTACGCTTTAGTGAGCACGATTTTAAAGGCAAAAGCCGAGATGGTCACGGTGCCGACTGGCCATTTGAATACGCTGATTTAGCACCTTGGTACGATAAAACTGAAGAACTTGTGGGTGTATGTGGCACCAATACAGGCCATGAAGATATGCCAGATTCGTCACCGGGTATTTTACAGCCGCCACCAAAGCCGCGTGTTCCTGAGCTTTTAATTGCCGCTTCTGCAAAGAAAATGGGCATTCAAGCAGTGCCTATGCATCGCGCGGTATTAACTCGCCCTAAAGATGATCGCATGGCGTGTTTTTATGCGACACCTTGTGGCTCGGGTTGCTCAATTGGCGCTGCCTTTCAAACGACGACATCGTTACTGCCTATGGCAAAAGCCACCGGTAACTTAAAAGTTATTACTGATGCCATGGTTAAATCAGTCAAAGTTAATGAGCAAGGTAAAGTCACTGGCGTCACCTATGTTGATAAACACACGGTCACCGAACACGCGATTGATGCAGATGTGGTTATCTTAGCCGCCAGCGCCTGTGAATCAGCGCGTATTTTATTAAATTCAAAGAATAAAAAGCACCCTAAAGGCCTTGCTAACTCAAGTGGTCAAGTAGGTCGAAACTTAATGGATTCGACGGGTGCATGGTTAGGTGCGCAAATTCCGGCACTTAAAGGTCGCCCACGTTATAACGAAGATGGACACACCGCTAATCACTTATTTATTCCTTGGTGGGGACACCAAGCACAAGCTAACAATGAATTAGATTTCCCACGTGGTTATCACTTTGAAATTGGCGGTGGCTTTAGACAACCAGGTTCGGGTGTATCGGGTGATAAACAAGGCTATGGTCCTACCCTTAAACAGCAAATTCGTGATGCATATGGCTCTTATGTTGGTTTTGCGCTGCGTGGCGAGATGTTACCGAACAAAGATACCTACATGGAAATTGACGAAAACGTGAAAGACAAATGGGGTATTCCGGTATCAAAGTTCCACTTTAAGTGGTCTGACAGAGAGTTAAAGCAAATTGAACATGGTTTAAAAACCGCGAAGCAAATCTTAGAAAACATGGGGGCGACCGTAGGCGAACTCCCGCCTGCAGAAAAAGCCATTTCTAAAGGTGGCGAAATCATTCACGAAGTGGGCACAACACGAATGGGCAGCTCAAAGAAAGATTCTGTTACCAATCAATGGGGTCAAACATGGGATTGCAATAACCTATTTGTAATGGATGCAGGTGTATTTGCTTCTAACCCTCATAAAAACTGTACGCTCACCATCATGACACTGGCAATGCGTAATTCAACTTGGCTTGCTCAACAAATTGATAACGGGGTACTTTAATTATGCATCATCGTAACGAACACGACTCATATAACTATGTTTCTAACATGAGCCGCCGTGAGTCTTTAAAATGGCTTGGCCTATTAGCTGCGGGCTCGGCTGTTGGTTTAACTGCTGGCTGCACAAAAGCACTGGAAGATGACGTTGTTGTCTCTGCAAAAGAGCATTGGCCTGATTTAGATATCAAGCCTGTAACCGCTAAAGGGTATGGTCAAGATCCTAATTTGGTGATGCCACCAGAATCACCTTGGCCGCTGACCTTAACAGCAGACGAACTCACGTTAGTAGCGCTTTTATCTGATTACATTGTGCCGCGTGAAGGAGATATTCCTTCAGCCAGTGAGCTACAAGTACCGGCTGTTATTAATGAGTGGGTGAGCGCACCGTATGAAGGCCAACAACGCGATAGAATTAAAATTTTAAATTCACTCGCGTGGCTTAACGATGAAGCACAGCTTCGTTTTAAAAAGCAATTTGTTGCGCTTAACGAAAAGCAACATCGCGAGATTTTAGACGATATTGCGTTTTTAAACGAACAAACACCTCTGCAATTTCAGCGTATTGGTAAAGCCTTTTTACGCTTTAAAGAGTTAGTGCTCGCAGCCTTTTTCTGTACACCTGAAGGCTGTAAAGACATAGGTTACCTTGGCAATGTTCCTATTGCAGGTGATTACCCTGGTCCTTCTGATGAAGCAAAAGCTCATTTAGATCAGGTTTTAGATGAGCTTGGTTTAAGCGAGTACGCCTATACCGATTAACTTTCCCCCTTGTGTTGTTTTATAACACAGTTTAATGCAGGGGAGCTCCCCCCTGCTTTTTTAGGATGTAAGTATGTTTAAAACCCGCATTTTATTGATCATTTTTAGCCTTGTATTTAGTGGTCAATTATTCGCAAAACTGCCAGTGAGTGTGCAGTTATGGTCAGTCAAAGACACCTTAAAAAATGACTTTCATGGTACGCTTAAGTCTCTTGTAGAAATGGGCTTTGACGGCGTGGAGTTTGCCGGAGATTTTGGCCCATACTCAAATAACCCAGCAGCCTTAAAAGCAAAGCTCAGTGAATTAGGCTTAGTCGCCAGTAGTGCCCATATAGGCTTTGATGCACTCAGTGAAAACACAATTGATAACACCCTGCTGTTTTACAAGACTCTTGGCGTTACGACACTTTATGTACCTTGGGATGAAAGAGCATGGCACCCAGAAGGTGTTAAATCTCTGGTTAAAGAACTCACTAAAGTCAGTGATTATGCAGGCCGCTTTGATATGAAGATCGGTTTTCACAATCATAATAAAGAGTTTAATGCTTTTAATAACGCAACGTTTTGGGATTATATTGCCAGTAATACACCCAAAACTATGCCATTGCAGTTAGATATTGGCTGGATCAATTACGCAGATAAAGATCCAATCTACTTTATTAAAAAGTACCCTAACCGTACACTTGCAACGCACATTAAAGTACGCACGACTGAGGGCAGCAACATGAGCCCGATTATTGGTGAAAACAACATTGATTGGCCTGCCATCATCGATACTTTAGAGTCTCACGGCAACACCAAGTGGTTAGTGCTTGAACAAGAAGAATATCCGAGCGGATTAACCCCACTACAAAGCGTTGCTAAATCAAAACAGAACTTGGATAAGATTTTAAATAATCGCTAAAGAGCTTGGTATTATAGGCCCACACTTTTTGTAAAAATAAGTATGGCTTTGCTAATTCAACTCCACGTGTTTTTTTGCTCTACCGGCTAACTCTAATAAAAAAGCCAGCACAAAAGTGCTGGCTTTTGAACAGTTAAAATTGATAGTTCATTGAAAAAGCAATTTCATTAATATCATTCTTAGAAACAAAATACCGCGTGTAGTCAACACCAATACTAACCGAATCAAGTACTTGGTAATTGATACCTGCGCCAATAAAAAGGTCAGTTCCTTCATCCCGTTTGACGATAGTATTTAAATTATCTCTACGACTGTTTATTTTATATTTCCAGTGATACGCACCTAGAAACAATTCCCCTTTGAGCGATGAGACTAAATCAACTAAGTAGTTAGCTTGGATTGCCAAGCCATTAGGTAAGGCTGGCGCTTTGTCTAAAACCTCTGAATGCGCTTGCTCTGGGTTACTCGTTTCTTTAGAAAAATTAACACTCGCTTCGCCTAAATCAATATATCTAATGCCCAACTTCCAATTAGGTTTTAAATTATAAAAAGCACCAACGGACCAACTAACGCTTTCGTCATCAATAGCGGTTTGTACCCATTGCTCAGATGGATATGAACTTTGGGCTGTCGCTTGACCTAGGGTTGCAGACACTTGCCAATCTTCCGCGGCTGCTGAACTTGCTAATACACAACTAGCGGATAGAAAAGCAAAACTCGGTAACCGAGACACTCTACGTCTCACAACAAAAGCAGAAACAACGAGCAAAGTGATCATGCCAAGGCCACCACCTGATGATTTATTGCTCACATTAACAGTTTGTTTTAACTCAACGGTTACTGAAACGCTTCCCTGAGATTGCGCACCTTGTGCATCTCTCACAATATAGTTAATGGTATCCACCCCTTCAAAACCACTCGCTGGTGAGTAGCTCAACGTACCATCACTGTTAACAACGGAGGTACCAAATTCTGTAGTAGCCGAAACTAAGAACAGTTCACCTTGTTCTGGGTCGCTGTCATTAGCTAAAACATCAATTGTGATGGTTTCTCCATTGGTAGATGCGCTATCATTTTGTGTCACTGGAGCTTGATTAACTTTAATAGTCACAATTGCAGTACTATTAGCCGTTCCTCCCATCCCATCAGTGATACTGTATTGAATAGTCGCATCCCCGATAAACCCGACTATAGGCGTGTAAACAAGCTGATTATTCTCAATGACAACAGTACCGAAATCAACCGTTGCACCAGTAATGGTAAGGGTATCATTGTCGATGTCTTCATCATTGGCGATCACATCAATAACGACAGATTCCTCAGCCATAATTGTCACAGCATCCGCATTCGCGATTGGGGCGTTATTTCCTGTGGTTGGTACAGCAACACCACCAGGGTCTACAATACTACCATTGGCAACACCATCATCATCATTTGGACCACCGTCAACAATACGTAGTTGTACACACCAATCCCCTTCAGATAGCCCTGTAGTCCATTCATTACTACCAGGCGGAGGACAGAAACCTACTTCACCTTGTGCTGACAGTACTTCATTGTCGTCAACAGTTACAAAGTTCTGCCAATCTCCATTAATTAATTTCCGATAAACAGCATTTACAGGAATAGGTTGTCTCTGCGGTAAAACAATACTGTAGGTATCACCAACTTGTGGTAAACCCGTTGCTATAAAGTCGAATAGCCCACCAGTGTTGCTTGCAGTTGGATCTTCCGGTAATTCTGTTTCTAGCAACTGCAAACCGCCCGTATTATTTTGCGGGACCGTAGCCCCTTTGCGTAGACATACTCCAGGGTCTCCTTCTACTAAAAATTGTGACGACTCTAATGCTTGCTCTTGCATTACGTTACAATCAGAGATTGCATCCATAAAATCAGGAATACCATCACTATCAGAGTCAACATACCCTTCTTGATCATCAGGTATTAAATCGCCATCGCTATCAACCGCAGTCAGTTCAGGTAGTGACGGTATTACTTCAATATAAACATCTTTCATAGTCGACAAACTTGGTACTGCATCATCTTTTGCAGTAACACGTACTTTGTAAATACCAGAAGCTACAACGGCTGGATTAAACTCAAAAATGAACGGATCATTTGAAGTATTTACAAACTCTGGCGCAGAATCCCACTCAACAGTTACTTCATCCGTTGGATTTGGATCTGATACGTTTGCGGTAATTGTCACCAATTCATCTGAAGCAGTAATAATGCTGCGTTGTTGATTATTCTGTAAAACTAAGGTCTCAATATTTGGCGCGACATTGTCTTCGACAATTGTCACCGTTGAAGTAGATTTTGCGCCCTTATTTACGGAGTCACCAAGTGTTATAACGATAGTTTCGTTACCTTCATCACTACTGTCGGCAAAAATCATTAGTGGAATACTCGCCGACACGCCAGAGCTAATAACCAGTTCGCCAGATTGTAAATCATGATCAGCGCTGTCCGCTGTGCCAGATACAGTGTAAGGAATTACCACTGGATAACTTGGAGCAGGTCCGTTTAAATACACTTTAACGGCATGCTCTTTATCTTCAGCAACTCGACTATCTTTTTGTAATGATACAAGAGGATTGACGTTTAATTGCTGACTTGTCGTTACTTGTTGACCTTCATTATCCTCGGTTTGCCAGTACACTAAGTGTTTACCCGGTGCAAAAATGGGGGCTCCACGTACGAGCGAAACAGGTAGAGGATTATCTGAGCTATCAAACGCCATTGCTATCCCCAAATCAACTTTGGTGAATAAACCCGTTGCATTGACAGTTAAATCTGCAGGGGCTGTGATTACTGGCATTGCTGACGAGTCATCACTATTGATAGCAATCGTTGCGGTCGCTTCAGCTCGAGCTTTATTCTCATCTTCAATAATATAATGAATAAGAATTGGGCCTTGAGTATTCTCAATTGCTTGATAACTCAACGTGTTATTGTTGATAGATACTGTGCCTATCGACGCTTTTGCACCAATGATACGCAATGCATCGCCATCAGCATCGGTGTCATTTTCAAGTACTGATAATGTATATTGATTATCAGATACGGCTGCAAAATTAAAGTTATCGTCATTCGCCACAGGGACATCATTTACCGCACTTACATTTATCACCACTGAAGCGTCATTAGATGATAATTGTCCATCAGAAACACGATAAGTAAATGTATCATTGCCATTAAAATTTGGACTCGGTGTATAAGTAAAAATCGTCCCTTGTACTTGTACGTTACCATTTTCAGGTTGCGAGATAAGTTCGATAACTAATGAATCATCATTGGCGTCTTGAACATCTGCCACAAAGCTCGTTGTCCCATCTTCTTGGACATTTCTCTGCATGTCATTGGCTACTGGCGCTGCGTTAGTCGCAGTAACAAGGATAGAGAACCCTTCTAAACTTGCTTGTAATGAACCATCACTGACACTAATGACAATATTTTCATAATTACCTATGTCAGTAATATCAGGCGTGCCTGACAGTCTGCCCGTAGAAGTATCAAAACTCAGCCATGCAGGTAGATTAGAGACAGAAAAGCTGAATGTATCTGAATCCACATCTTCAACGGTAGGCGTGAAACTATAGTTTTCACCTTGCTTCACCTCGATAGGCGGTACACCGAAAATAACAGGTGCATCATTAACTGGATTCACACTAATATTAAATGTAGGTAGAGCTGATTCAAGTTCACCGTCAGAGACTGTAATAACAATATTATCGTAACTACCACTTTGTCCCTCAATTGGCGTGCCTGAGATTGTTCCCGTCGTATTATCAAAACTAGCCCATAATGGTAAGTTCGTTATACTGAACTCCAAGCTATCGCCATCTGAATCTGTCGCAGAAGGCGTAAAGCTATAAAGTGTGTCTTCATCTATCGAAGTAATAGGTTGACCTGAAATGACAGGTGCATTATTCGACGGAACACTTGGAGGTACAATTGTCACAATCGCCTGATTGGTGCCCGTACTATCTATCACCCCATCATTAAAAGTATAGTTAAGCGTGACTGGTGAGGCAGGGTTATTGGCATTATTAATGTAGCCAATTGCTTGCAACACACTATCAACGATAACTGAAGTCGCATTACTGTTGAAAGTAAGTTGTAATGTTCCTGCTGAATTAGTGGTTACCGCTCCCACCACATTGCTATTATAGCTCAGCGCACCACCTTGAGTTAATGCTCCCAGCAACCCTGTGTTAGTAAAGAGATCATTACTGTTGGCCCCACCCGCTCGCGCGATAGTTACCGATGCGCCATCATAATTACCATTGCCACTATTAAGTGCGTCTAGCTCACTATCTGCGACTGTGACATTGGCATCAATTACGATCGCTGAACCGCCCTCAGTAAACGTGCTTCCTCCATTCAAGCCACTAAAAACAGGGCCACTATTTGAAGATCCAAAAGTAATCACAGTATCACTGCCCGAATCAGCAACTGTATACACAAGATCACTCGCTGGAGAGTTTGTAAGTGAGAGTGATATTTCAGGACTTGAGAAGTCAGTAGCATCAGTATCAATCTCAAGAGTACTGCTGCCATTAAAACGCACATTACTGGTTGATAATCCAGTAATACCAGTAATCGTTATTACGTCACCAATACTCAGATCTGTTAGTGTATCGCCATTCAAATCACTTGATTCACCAATAAAGTTATCATTTCCACCATTACCTGTGATGGTATCTGTTCCCCCACCTGGGCGGAAAGTATCTGCACCACTACCACCAATCATGGTATCTGATCCATCGAAGTCAGCAGCGGTAATTTCAAGAACATCGCCAACAAACGCTGAAGCATCAATTACTAGATCAGCAGTTATTGCACTGCCAGTGGTATTAGTAACAGACACTGTTTGTGTATCTGCATTGAAGTTATCAGTTAAATTAATTGTTGCTAAATTATTAGTGCCAATTGCGATCCCTTCGATCCCCGTAACATTAGTTGTAGCAAAGTCAAAGGTTCCCCCATCCATAAGGTTTAGTGTTTCAATGCCTGTACTGCCAGTAATCCCAGTTGTAAAATCATTTAAATTTTCAGCATCAACAGCAACACTTGCACCACTCGCTAAGCTGAGCGTTCCTATACTATTAAATACACCACCACTGACGTCTGCACCATCAGTTACTAATAGACTGTCAGCAACACTACTATCGCCAGTTAATGTGCCACTGTAGGCACTTCCGCCGATAGCAAATGTGATAGCATCTGAGGTTGAATTAGCTGTGACAGATGTCGTACCGCTTAAAATTGTGATTGTTCGAGTATTAGAACTATCATCACCAACCAGATAGTTTTCGATACCTGTTAGTGCTGTTATATCCCCGTCACCACTTAGCGTAATAGTTTCCGACCCACTGGCTGTCAATGTACCGTTAAAGCTCTGGTGCTGGCTGACTGTCATTGCAACATTGGCACCCGATTCTACCGTTAAATTACTTACTCCATTGATAGTTGCAGCGGTAATATCAGCACCAGAACCCAAAGATAATGTGTCCGCAGTCGTATTGTCACCCGTGATTGTGCCTGTGTAAGTAAGCGAACCTAAATCGAATATCACTGCGTCTGAAGTTGAAGTAGCTGTAACAGAGTGGTTAGTGTTGCTTACTGTCACTGTTCGTGCGTTTGTAGAATCATCGGACAGTGTATAACTCTCAATCGCAGAAATAGTGGTAATATCACCGTCGCCTGACAGTGTTAAAGACTCACTTCCACTACCAGAAACTGTTCCGGTAAACGACGATAATTGCGCTACCGAAATTGTAGCTGAACCATTTTCTGCTACTGATAAATTTTCAAAACCACTAACCGTTGCGCCAGCAATATTCCCACTATTGCTGAGTATGAGTGTATCTGTACCACTTCCTCCAGCCAGCGTTCCCGTTGCATTCAATGTGCCTACATTTACTGTATCGTCACCACTGCTGCCTGTTACGCTTTGCCCAACAGCTCCGAGCGTAAAGGAGTTAGCTGCTGAAAGTATGTAAGTTTCAATTGCACTATTACCCGTTAAACCATCACTCACATCACTGATTGTAATCGTCTCGGTTGCCGCAGCTGTGATTGTTGAGAAGCTGTCATGCTGAGCTTCCGTCATAGTGACTGACGCATTATCACTCAAGGTCAATGACTCAAAGCTGCTAAGCGTTGCACCACTGATGTTTGCGCCAGTATCCGCTCGTAACGTATCTGTACCCGCACCACCTGCAAGCGTACCTGTCGTCGTAAAACCTGCAACATCTATAGTATCAACTCCCGTGCTTCCCGTAACACTCTGCGCAGAACTAGCCAGTGTAAAGCTCATTGCCGCACCCAGCACATAAGACTCGATATCGCTATCACCGATTAGGGTTTGATCTCCATCAGCACTCGATATTGTAAATTGGTTAGTACCTGAGCCATTGATCGTGGTAAACGCATCATGCTGCGTTTCTGTAAGTGTCAGAGATCCATCATTTTCTGGCGTTAATGTTTCGAAATTAGTTAATGTCGTAAAATTAGCTAGATTAGAGCCTGTTGCTACAGACAAGATATCAGTACCCGCGCCACCATCTGCAATTGAGCCGACAATATGGCTGGGATCAGCAATAGTCAGTGTTTCATCATCACTGGTGAAGGTAATTGCTGGAGATAAATTCGTGCCGTTTGTTGTATTAAAACTGGCTGCAGTACTGCTCGCCGCTGTGAGATTACTCACAGAAATAGTCGCTGTGCGAGAGGTACTATTATCTGTACCGTCATTTATGACAACGGTGACGGTTCTAGACGTTTGATTCGGTGAACTGGAAGTATTGTTGTAAGTGACGGCCTGTAGGAAGGTTTGCACTTCTGCAGCAGAAGCAGTTGCACCCGTTATAGATATTGTATCTTGTAGCGTAATATCAGACGACCCTGAAACTCCCGTCAATGCATCTTGGGCTGATGCACTAATATTTAACCCTTCAGATACACCATCTTGATCGTTTGTAAGACTTACGGTAATGGTTGTTATCGTGTCGCCATCTGTTTCTGTCACAACCGCATTCGCTGCAATATTTACCGCTCCAGCCCCTTCAGAGAATGATACACTGCTATCGTCACTGCCGCTCGTTGAATCTAAATCAACTGCAGGTGCAGTGTTACCTGTCGAGAAATTAAAGCTTGTATCATCATTAATACCTAGAAAGCTGTTTCCCGCAGAATCATCAACAGCAGTTGCATCAATACGAATAGCGTAGTTACGATTACCCGTTAAATTATTGCTAGGGTTTATATAAATTTTATCATTTGTAATACCGATGCGGCCGGCACTTGGGCTTGTCGTCGTACCATCGCTCTCAGTTGTTACATTAAATACTTCAAAGTCACTACTACCACTGATGTCACGAATAGTAATGTTCCCCGTTCCAAGGGATATATTTTCATTAAAGTCGACAACGATATTCGCATTTCCTGCAACACCTGTAGCATCATCACTTGGCGTCGAATTTGTCCCATCAAACGTAGGCCCTATACTGTCAATTGTAAAAGCAGTTATCGCCAGTGGCGTATTAGCATTACCCGCAGCATCCGTTATTGTAATCGTACAATTACTGTATGTACCATCGACGAGCGGTGTGCTGTTATCGGTTTGCGTCAGAGTAATGGTTTGGTTACCTGTTGAACTAATCGTTGTTGAACTTGAGGTGCCACAACTCCCTCCTACTGATAGTGTGCCCGTTTCAGTGGTACTAAATGTATAGCTTGGAGTACTGTCACTCCCTGGAGTGGTCACTGCGGTCACTTCTGCAACCGCTGGCGCTGTAGTATCCACTGTGAAACTGGTTATATTCAAAACTGAACTAGGATTATTAGCTGCATCGGTCACAGTGATAGTACAGTTGCTGTAGGTGCCGTCAGACAAGGCTGTTGAATTATCAGTTTGAGTTAAAGTTATAGTTTGATTACCTGTACCACCGATAGTTGTAGATGTCGACGTACCACAGCTACCACCTACAGACAAGGTACCAGCCTCATCGGTAGTAAATGTGTAATTAGGCGTGTTATCGTTAGTTGGGGTAGTAACAGGTGTCACTTCACTAATGAGTGGTGCAGTGCTATCTGAAGGCGCCAGCATAAACTCAATATTGTCAATGCCTAAATTGTGTCCATTGAACCCTCCACCCACATAACTAACAACAACCGTTGATACAGAGGTCCAGTCGGATGCCGTTAATGTTGCTAAACTGTCACCACTCCAGTCAGGGTCATTATCAGAAATTGTAACTGCCGTTCCACTATCTGGAGTAAACGTATAGGTTCCACCAACTCCACCACCACTAAACTGCCCGAGATCAAATTGCGTAATGCTAATATTCGAACTAAAGGACATCGTCCAAGTTTCTCCGGACTGAGAAGTAGTTGGTACCATAAACCCCGATAAAACATTTTGGTAACTAATTGTTCTACCTGCAGATTGAGTCGCTGTCAGCGTCACACCGTCACTGGTTGAAGTGAACGTAGTCGAGCCATCCCCTGTATTATTTGCGCTATTATCAAAAGTAAATGTACTTGCTATTGCACTAGTACTAAAAACCGCAGATAAAAGCAAAGTAAGTTTCGTAAAGTTAAACTTACCATTCAATAGGTGATATCGCCCCCAGTTAGAGCTTAAAAGATGCTTACTATTCATAACTCGACCAAACATTTATATTTACACAACAAAAAAGAGACATTAAACAATCCCATCTACGTGGTAGGCACATTAATTTTTATAACGGCACTAAAATCAAATAATTTTTTCAACCCACAATGCATAAAGGACTAACTCTGTTGGAAAGCTAGTCCTATGACAAACAACTATGCACGAGAGGGATAAATTCCCTGCAAAGCAATTAACCAATTGAGCGGTAATACTGGGTTAACTATATTAACTGGCGAACTAGAGCCAGTATCAAGGTTTGTAACCGTTCCCCCACCAGAACCACCGTCTTGAATATTTAGCCCTTTGATCTCAACTAAATCGGCTCCACCCAAACCTGGTTTAAAGAAACCTGGACTAGTATTTGCGCCTATATACGTGTCTGATGTTGGTGTTCCTGTCGACGCAGGATTAGTCGCCACCTGTAAAGAGCCACTCGCAGCAGTATCGCCACTAGCTGTAAAAACAGCGGTGTGGGTATGTGTTGGCATTTGTGGAACTGTCAAAGTGATAAACTCGCGACCCATTTTAAAACCTTGCCTATAGTCTTGTCCGCCAGGCATTTGCCCATGTCCAACTGGACTACGCCCACGCAAGTCAGGCAAGCCAAATGTGCTGCGAGCATCACCACCATACTGGGCTCCAAGTAATGAGAACAGCGCCGTGTTATCGCTAATTGCTTGGATTTGGCCGAAACACATTGCCCAGTTCTCAATCGTGAATGTGCCGCCAAAAGTTGTCATAGTTCCAATAAAGGGTTCAGTAGCCATGTTGATTCCTCTAAATAATTTACATACCTTGTTGTGATTGTGTTGTTACGAAATCAGCGGCAACACAAGCCTTTTAGTTACTCTTTTTTCTTTTACTGCTTACTACTCATTACTTAAAATTTTATATGGATCAATTTATTCAGGATCGGGGGTTGTTGTACCTGGTAACCCTGCATTAAATACTGGAGGAATAAAAAACTCTGGTAACGAAACCTTAAGCGCCTCACCGGAAAGTACTTTATCTAAACAAACCGTACCTAGTTCATTAACACTTAATTGCAACTGCGCATCGTCGTCACTGCTTGGAAAACGCCAATATAACTCTGTCGTTTTGTAGCGTATCAAAGCCATTTGTTCATACTTGTCGAAGTTACTCGGCTCCTCACAAAACCGATCGTGAATGTTTTCCAGTCTTTGTTCTCCTAAAAACTGCACCAGCAGTGAACCCATTCCGGGTATATCAACAACGCTACACTCACCGCTTTTAACCACAATCTCCCCCCTTCCCTCTTTAGGGGCAACCTTCTGTGCATCATTTGCACGTGGATAATTGCCCCCATTAAATGGGTAAATGAGCAACTCAAAATCATAACGATTAGTTAGATTGATCTTTATATTCATACCTATCTCGCTTCTGAGGTTAATGTCAGCGCATAGTTAGAATGCAGAATTGATAAATACACCAGACAAGCCACTATCAGTTCTATCTTAACTAAGCCTCTAAAAATTAGCTTATATTTATCAATACGTTTTGATCTTAAATAACTCTACTTTCATAATTAGCACCGCAGCTAAGCTCCATACCAGGTTCAAGCGAAAATAACAATGCGAAACGATAGCCATCAAATACACCTTGTTGCGCGCCTATGATATCTAAGCGCACGGCGCAATCATCGGTTTTAACAACAAGCCCTGCATTTTTATCTAATTGCACAACCGTTCCTGCTTTGACACCAACCAAATTACATTCAACAGGCGTTGCTTGCAGCAACTGAAATACATTTTGGCGATATTGGAACAATGCACACGCGATATCTGCATTACCCGCTCGTGCCATATTGGCGACTTCTCTTGCACTATGTTGTCGCCAATCTACCAATAAATCAGAGTGTATAATTTGTGGTGCAGTTTTAAGGCTTGTTCCTTGCTCTTGTTGTCGCCATACTGCACCACCACTTTGCTCGATTTGGACAAACTGAGAAACTAAATATGGCAAGGCTTGAGCCATTTTTTGGTGAAGACACTTATTAGTATCAAAAGGATGAATATCTATTTCGACTTCGCAACCAATATCCCCACTGTCTAACTCTTCATTTACTTTATGAAGAGTTAGTTTTGTACTACTTTCACCCTTACGGAGCTGCCAATATATCGGTTGAGGCCCTCTATAATCCGGCAGTGGACTTGGATGAATATTGACTAAGTGTTCTTGAAAATACTGGATAAGTGTTGTCTTAATTTTATGTCTAAACAAATAAATGACACCGCACTCCACGCCCATGTGATCTAGTTGCTTAATGAGGGGCTTGTCATCTTTTTTGTCATACTTCAGCATGACTACCTGCTTTTGCTCTAACCACTGCTGTAATTGTGAGAGGTCTGAGTTTTCACCAGAATCTGGCAACACAACACATGCCAGCAGTCCAACTTGATCTAAATACTCGATGACAGGGACACTAAGGCAACTACCCGTAAACACCGCATACCTTTGCATCATATACTCTCCTGTACTTTTACAGGCACAAAACCCGGCAGCCCAGTAAGTTGATAGTAAAACTGAATGGTATCCCCGCTACTAGCAACAAAGTGAGTATGTTCAATATCTTTAGGTTTAAGATCTATGTAAACGCTATTATCTGGTCTTGGATGTGTGATCCCTGAATCATATTGGCCAACCTCTTCTTGCGCGAAGGTTTCTATGTGGGCATAGACCGCAAAGATACGTTTGCTCATATCTTCGACACCCTTAGGTAGTACAATTTGATTCGCAGGGATTACTTTTATGCCGCCTTCAAGTTCAAGCTCGTGCATTTCTAACAAAGTAGACTTATTGATCTTAAGGATTTCGCCCAGTTCCACTCGGTCTTGTTGTGCCTCATTAGCTACATTACTTGAATGACTAAACTCTTGAGTTTTCCATTGCTGATTAAACTCAGTTTCCCCAACAACCATCATACCTTTTACAGACACATTTTGCGGGATCATCCAACCGTCTATGGATAAGTATTTTACTAAATGTTTAGCAATACTTAATTGACCCTCTTTCGTAAAACCATGTTGCATCGCTTCTAACACTAAAAGATCAATCGTATTTTCTGGCTCAAATACGGTCGCATCGGCCTCTTCAATAAGTGAAATATACTCTTCTAGCTGTAAATCACTAACGAGCTGTTTAAGGGTTAATATTGCACCGGGCTGAATATCCACAAGTGTCACTTGGATTTGGCTCGGCTTGAAAGTTTGAGTCTCTTTGTAATAACTAAGTAAAGGTAGTAATAAAGGGGCGAAAGGGCCACATGCTGGATACAACACATTAATTGAGGATTTATTTTTTAACTTACCTTGAATTGCTTTATCGAGCCCGCGTGCATATCCCTTTATCCGGTATATATCCTTTATTGTGTGCTTACAGTTATAGGGTGACATAATCAAACCCGTCGCTGAAATATACTGATGCGTAAGTTGCTCTTGGCTTAATCCCGCAACGGCCATAGACAGCACTGCTTGGTCATACATATTTTCAAATGTTTTCACTAATTGAGTGTGAGGGGCAGTTATTTCAGAAAGTGCCAACGTCATAGCTTCAACAAAACTCTGTTGCAATACAACGAGCCTTTGTTCAACACTAATAGAAGTCTTCAGCAATGATTCCAACTGTGTTCTGACAGAGTGTTTGAGTAACGTGTCTATCTCAGGGTTAGCGAAATCGTATAAAGTCTTATTGTTTGTACCGTCTATTCTATCCATGTAATAAAAACTCAGATTTGTTAAATTGCCAATACCTATAGTTATAGATAATTTTATCTTTAACTAAACAATGTCACGCTGTTTTAGATCAAAGCGAGTTACATCAGTATAGTTTTAATACTGTTATTTACAATTTAAGGGTACACTTAAAACAACAAATTATTTATTACACTTTATTACAGGACATTGCATTACCAATTACCTAGTGCTACTTTGAAAAAATGGCATAAAATAAATTAATAAAATGAAAATACTATCAAGTGTGGTAAATATTATTAACCATATTTATTTGCTAGGATTCAGCCAGTATTTGAAGAGAAAATCACAGAAAAGCTTGCCATGAACAAATTTGAAAAAATATCTTTTCAGATGGAAAATAGCTTGTTATTTCATTCTCGAAAATAAACTTTCGAGATCCACGTTTATAGCATTCCAAAAAGTTTTCACTGTTCTTCCCTCATTTTTTAGAGAGGATCTCTAATATGAAAAATTATATTGAGACTATTTTAAATTTTTTAACAGAAATAAAAATAGCTTATGAAATGACTGACCTTAAAAATAAAACCCTTTTACCTGGGTTATTTATTCAAAATGGAATTCTTCAAATAGATATAAATAAGCTTAAGTATCCCGGAGATATTTTACACGAGGCAGGCCATATCGCTGTGTGCGAACCTATTTTTCGCGAGCAGCTAACGGGTGATGTTTACAAAAATGGTCTATCGATTAAGAGAGAGCCTCAAGCAATGCATGGTGAAGAAATCGCCGCTACAGCTTGGTCAGTTGCTGCAGTAAAATATTTAGGCTTACCTATGGAGCTCATTTTCCATGAAAAGTCTTACAAAGGATCTGCACAAAACCTTTTCGATTTATTTGAAAATGGCGGATTGTTTGGTCAACCGTTATTGCAAGCGTGGGACATGACTTGTCCAAACTCTGGCTTTCCAATTATGCGAGAATGGATAAGAAAAACAAGATGGATTAATTCGCTTTCTTAATGGGCGACTAGGCGATTAGTAAAGAGCTAGCTTATAACAAAAAACACTTTATAATGATGAACTTATAGTATTTGAGTTGGCTCTGCCACATATCAGACAAAGCCACAACAAAGCTCTTTTAAACTAAACGAGCCTTATTTTTCCCAAGCAAAGAGTACATCTTTCACCAACTCATAGCGCCATGAGTTAAAAAGGTCTGGCTTTGACGCAGCTTTACGTTCTTCATCATCGAGCTTCCAATTCCAGCTGATAAGTTGATTAATCTGTTTTTTAGAGGCTAATACATCTTCAGGAATACCCTGCTCTTTTGCAGCTTTAGTAATTTTTTGTTTAATATCTTTAGCGGCTTTTTTGTATGCCGGAAAATCAATTAAACGTTTTAATTGAGCTGGTTGCTCGCTTACAGGGATGGCTTTACCACGTTCAATACATTTTAAAATTTCGACGCCAGAGCGGTTAACTTCCATCGACTCAACACCAGGGACTCTGCGAAGTGCATTTAAGCTTGTTGGCTTACGTTTGGCAATTTCGACCATGTTATGCTCTTTTACCACAAAGTTAAGAGCAAGGTTTTTGCGCTCTGCTTTTTCACGTCGCCATGCAGCAAGTTCGCGTAATACAGCTAAATCATGCGGTCGTAATTGCCATGCATTTTTAATGTCTTTGTAAAGCTGCTCTGCAGGGGTTTGATAGGCACGTTTTTGCGCAACTAACTCGCTTTCACTGAGCACTATGTCAAAAAAGCCAGCTTCATCAATTTGTTTTTTGATAATTTCAAAACAAGGCAGTAAATGATACGTATCGGCAGCGGCGTAATCTAGCTGTTTTTCTGTGAGTGGACGTTGTAACCAGTTAGTGCGCGATTCACTTTTATCAATTTCGATATCAAGCAACTCTCTCACCATGTGCGCAAAGCCCATGCAATTGCCATGTCCTAAAATTTGCAGTGCAAATTGGGTATCAAACAGCGGCGTTGGTACAAAGCCAGCATACTTTTGAAACACTTCAATATCTTCTGATGGTGAATGCAGTACTTTTAGCACTTCTGGGTTTTTAAGTACTTGCCAAAAATCAAAAAGCGACAACTCAGCCAGTGGGTCGATTAACGCTAAATGCTCACCATCATATACTTGAATAAGTGCAACTTCAGGATACAGTGTGCGACGACGCATAAACTCGGTATCAATTGCCAGTACCGGTTTACCTGTAATTTTTTCTACAAAATCATTTAATTGGTTTTGTGTTTCGATCAGTTGATATTGCACTTACACTCCTATAGGAAACATAAAAAAGCCGGCTGATGCCGGCTTTAATTATTTCTTTTCGTCCTTTAAGGCTCTTCTTAGAATCTTACCAACGTTTGTTTTTGGTAATTCATCTCTAAACTCAACGAGTTTAGGTACCTTATAGTTCGTTAAATTATCACGACAGTGCTTTATTATATCTTTTTCAGTTAAAGATTGATCTTTTTTCACAACAAAAACTTTAACTTGTTCACCACTTACCTCATGAGGAACACCAATCGCTGCCACTTCAAGCACGCCATCGTGCATAGCAACAACTTCTTCAATCTCATTTGGGAAAACATTAAAGCCAGATACGATAATCATGTCTTTCTTACGATCAACAATATAGAAGAAACCTTCATCATCGTAAGTTGCAATATCACCTGTTGCAAACCAACCATCTTTTAAGCATTCGGCTGTTGCATCTGGGCGGTTATAGTAACCTTGCATAACCTGCGGACCTTTAACCCAAAGCTCACCAGGCTCACCTTTCGCTGCTTCTTCACCATTTTCAAGCATAAGCTTAATATCAGTGCTTGGTGCAGGTAAACCAATGGAACCATTATAACCTTCAAGATCGTATGGGCTCACTGTTACAAGTGGAGCACACTCAGTTAAGCCATAACCTTCCATTAATTTGGTTTTCGTTACAGCTTGCCATTTTTCAGCAACGGGGCGCTGTACCGCCATACCACCGCCAAGTGACATTTTTAAGCTTGAGAAATCTAGTTCAGCAAAGCCTGGGGTATTTAGTAAGCCGTTAAATAACGTATTTACCCCCGTCACCGCAGTAAATTTGTGTTGTGCTAACTCTTTTACAAAACCTGGCATATCGCGAGGGTTAGTAATAAGTACGTTTAAACCACCGTATTTCATAAAGGTTAAGCAGTTCGCAGTCAGTGCAAAGATGTGGTAAAGCGGCAGTGCCGTAATAACCACTTCTTTGCCTCGCTCAAGAACAGTATCTAAACAGCCCGAAACTTGTTCAAGGTTACCAACCATGTTGCCATGCGACAGCATTGCGCCTTTTGATACACCTGTTGTACCACCTGTGTATTGTAAAAACGCTAAATCGTTTAAATCTACATCAGGCTTTTTATAGCTTGCTTCATCACCTGCCAATGCATCTGAAAACTTGATTACATCTGGTAGTGAGTAACTTGGCACCATTTTTTTGATGTGTTTAACAACAAAGTTAACAATGTGCTTTTTAAGACCACCTACCATATCACCCACTTGGGTAACAACAATGTGTTTAACATTGGTTTTTGGAAGGGCTTTTTCTAGAGTATCGGCAAAGTTGGCAAGAATGAAAATTGCTGCTGACTCTGAGTCATTTAATTGATGCTCTAATTCACGCACGGTATAAAGTGGATTTACGTTAACCACCACACAGCCAGCACGAAGAATACCTAAAATAGTCACAGGCGTTTGTAGTAAGTTCGGCATCATCACCGCTACTTTATCGCCTTTTTTTAGACCAAGGTCGTTTTGAATATACGATGCTACACGTTTTGTAGCACTGTCTAGCTCACTGTAGGTCAACTCTTTACCCATATTGGTAAAGGCTGGAAGGTCACTATAGTCAGCAAAACTTTTTTCAAACAAGTCGAGTAACGAGTGATAATGCTCAGGGTCGATTGTTTCAGGCATACCTTCTGGGTAGCGCTTAAGCCAGATTTTTTCCACTCTTAGCTCCTGTTTATAATTATATTTTTTAATAACCTTAATCTAACTAAGGCTGTTTCACAATGGAGTAAATACTCTAATGGTGCAGATAATCCCACATTTGGTGCAATTATACAATTAACTTGCTTTATAGTGCTCAATAAATGCATGAATGTGCTCTAAGGTTAATGCAGGATTTTGCATATGGCAATGGTGACCGCCAGGTATCTGATGAATTTTCAACTCCTTGTAATATTTGCCATATGCTTCTAGGTTTTGCTTAACGAACGGGAACCCTTGCTCACCAAGGATTAGCTGGCATGGTGCCTCAATTTGTTTGATGGTTGCAATACATTGTGCTTCATCAAAACGAAAACCTGAGTGATTTTTAAGCTTAGGATCCGTTGTTAAATACCACTTACCTGCTTTCTCGTAACTATTTCTGCTCATCAGTAATTCAGCTTGTGGGTATTCAAGGTCGCCACTGGCAAGCCTTGCACTAATAATGTGCGCTTTGGACTCAAATGCCCTGGGCCCTTTAGTACTGACTCTTGCTCTATTTAATATTGCTTTACGAAGCTGACTGCTGACATCATTACTGTTTGTTGTAACGCCCCCGATTCCCTCAAGAAAATTCACCGATGCTACTTTTTCAGGGAAGCAGCTGGCAAAAACGCCAGCAACCATAGCGCCCATTGAATGGCCAACTAAATGCACTTTGCTCACTTCAAGTGACTCAATAAACTTATATACGTCGTCAATGTAGTCAATAAAGTAATAATGGGCATCGTTACTTCGCCAATCAGATAAACCATGGCCAGGGAAGTCTATACAGTACCAAGTATGATTGAGCTTGGCATTCTCTAACATAGGAATGTAACTATGTGCATTATCAAGCCAGCCATGTAAGGCAACAACAGCCTCTTCGCCATGGCCAAAGGTTAAGCCACGTAATGTCTGAGTGCCAGTTTGAAAAGAAAAAGGTTGCACAATTACTCCTATTTATTAAGCGTTTCAACTTAAAGGCGTTTATTTATCGTCTAGCTAGTATACAATAATCCTCGCAGTATAAATAAGGGCACAATAATAAGGTTACATCAATGAAATTAAAATTAAGTCTTTTAGCATTATTATGCTCAGCAGGCTCAGTAATGGCTGAATCAGCACCAAAAAACATTATTTACATGATTGGTGATGGTATGGGCCCAGCATATACAACTGCATATCGTTACTTTAAAGATGATCCAAATACTAAAGTTGTTGACCCAACTGTTTTCGATACGATTTTACGTGGTATGGCGCACACTTATCCTGACGATCATACTTATGTAACTGACAGCGCAGCAGGTGCAACAGCGCTTAGCAGTGGTCATAAAAGTTATAATGGCGCAATTGCTGTTGATACTGATAAAAAACCGGTAAAAACTATGCTTGAAGTTGCTAAAGAGCGCGGTATGACAACAGCACTCGTGGCAACATCACAAATCAACCACGCAACACCAGCAAGCTTTGCCTCACATAACGAATCACGCCGTAACTACGACGAGATTGCTAACGACTATATCGATAACAAAATCGCGGGTAAATTACCGGTTGATTTAATGTTAGGTGGCGGCACTAAATATTATGTTCGTGAAGACCGTAATCTAGTTGAAGAATTCAAAGCAGCAGGTTATCAGTACAGCGATGACTTTGCAGCAATGAATGACTTAAAACAAGTTCCAGCACTTGGTTTATTCGCTGAAGTGGGCTTGCCTTTTGCACTTGACGAAAATCCGACTCGTCTTACGCAAATGACAACTAAAGCGCTTGATTTACTTGATGGTCAAAACGACAAAGGCTTCTTTGTGATGATCGAAGGCAGCCAAATTGACTGGTGTGGTCATGCAAACGACATCGCATGTGCAATGGGCGAAATGGATGACTTTGCTAAATCGATTGAACAAGCAAAAGCGTATGTAGATAAAAACCCTGATACCCTCCTTGTTATCACTGCCGATCACTCAACAGGTGGTTTAACGCTGGGTGCTCATGGTCAATATAAGTGGGAAACTGACGTTGTTAAGGGTGTAAAAGCAACGGCGGGTACCATCACAAAAGCCTTGCTTGAAAGCGAAGATTTGAAATCGGTATGGCAAAAGTATTCTGATATCGAGTTTACTGAAGCAAATGCGATTAAGCTCAGCGAAGCGAAGAAAATGGGCAATAAAGCATTAGTACTCGCAGTTAAAGATATCATTAACCATGCCAGCTTCACGGGTTGGACTACTGGCGGCCACACCGCTATTGATGTGCAAGTGTTTGCCTATGGTAAACGTGCTGAAGATTTCTACGGCTCGCAAAACAATACTGCGATTGCCGACAAGCTGATTGATTTTATTAAGCTGTAATTTATATACCTTCGAAATACTATCCAATCATAAAAAAAAAGCCTAAACATTTTGTTTAGGCTTTTTTGTGAATTCAATATTAGCAATTAGTTAAGCATATACATCAACGCCAATAAGGCTTTGCACTTCGGCGCGACGCTCTAAGTTAGCAAATTCCGTATAGGTTGAAATTGCACGGCTTATTTTTGGGTTGCTTGGTTTGTCATAAATTGTTTGCTGATAGTTTTGCGACTCAGCTTTAAACTTATCGGCAATAACAACAGCTTGAGGACTCGATTTAACATACTCTGTCGACGATTTTTGCTCAGCCGTTCGATCTGGTATCGCCTTAGACGTATCAGTAACGGTATTTTTACGGCTATATTGACCAGGGATGTCACCGGTATAAAAGCCTGAGCCAATAGGTAAAGTCAAACGAGTATTTCCACATCAAACATGACTAAATTATGAGCCATAACTGACGGGCACGCAAGTCCCGTTGCTCTTTCAATTACTCTCGGCCTGGTAGCTTTTTCCAAGTCACTGTATCACGAACATATTTAGGCTGTGCATTCGCAGCAGTTACCGTTTCACCGTTAGCAAAAGCAGATTCAACAGAGGCCAGCATGTATTTCGCATCAGGCAATAAGATGTTTTCACACAAGCTTACATTTGCAAGTTCTGTAACAAGCGAAGGATAGGTCTGCCAACCCGTACCCACCGCTGTTGCAGCCATTTCAGGTAGCGTTAGCAACTCAGGTTTAATAACTTGCTCTTCATCAACAAGTAGCATTAAGCCATGTTCATTTGCTTTATAGTGAGCGTAATAAATCTCACCCATACGCGCATCAATCGCAGAAAACACATCACGTACTTGATGTTGCTCAAACGCTTGTTGCGCCATCATCTGTAATGTTGATACCCCAACCAAAGGCAAGCGTGCGGCATAAGCTAAACCTTGTGCAATCGCAACACTTATACGCACGCCCGTGAAGCTTCCAGGCCCTTGACCAAACCCAATCACATCTAAATCGGTTAATTTACATTCTGCCTTTGCGAGTAACTCATCAATTAAAGGCAAGATCTTTTGGCTGTGCTGCTGTGGGCACTCTTCAAAATGATGAAATGTTTGCCCTTGATAATGTAGCACCAGCGATAAAGCTTCAGTTGATGCATCTAAGGCAAGAATATTGTGTTTAATCATCTAAGTTACTCTAATTGATCTGTTCTAAAAACGCGTTTGCCATTGCTAAATCACGCGTGCGGCGCATGGGTGGCAAACTTTTTAAAAATACTTGGCCATAATGGCGCGTTACTAAGCGGTTATCGCAAATAACCAGCACACCTTTATCTTTACTATCGCGAATAAGCCGCCCTACTCCTTGCTTTAATGCAATCACTGCTTGGGGTAATTGAATATGTGCAAATGGGTCTTTACCTTGCAACTGGCAATCTTGCATTTTTGCTTGCAACAATGGGTCATCCGGCGCGGCAAACGGCAATTTATCTATAATAACACAACTTAATGTGCTGCCTCTAACATCCACGCCTTCCCAAAATGAGGCTGTACCGAGTAAAACGGCATTACCATGGCGGGTAAACTTTTCAAGGATAATGCGCTTTGACATTTGCCCTTGCATATAAACTGGATAATCCATTTGCGTGGTTAAACCTTCCGCCACTAAGTGCATCATGCGATAACTTGTAAACAGCACAAAGCAGCGACCTTTTGCTGATTTAATCAACTCAAGGGTCAGCTTGATAATAGCATGGGGCATATTATTCGCGTGAGACTCAGGTAAGTAGCGCGGTAAGCAAAGCAGTGCTTGTTGTTGATAATCAAACGGACTTTCAACAATCATGCTTTGCGTAGGTTTTAAACCAAGGCTAGCGTTAAAGTGCGCTAATTCGTTATCGACCGATAAAGTCGCCGAGGTAAACACAAAACCTGCACCTGTGTCTTTCATCATTTGTGCGAATTTAGCCGATACATTAAGTGGTGTAATGTTTACCGTTAGGTATCGGCGAGTGGTTTCGTACCAATAACTATAGCCTGTTTGTGCAGTATCAAATACACGTTCTAACTGACCTTTAAAAGCGAGTGTACGTTCAAACGGATGCTCTATTTTTTCACTACGATCTAAACATAACTTCAACACTTGATATAAAAAGTCGAGGTCGCTTATCACGCGGTGCAGTGCTGCACAAATAGCTTTATCGGCCAACTTTTCACGCCAGTCACCGCGACTGCCATCTAAGCCAAACTGCAGACGTAAATCTGCCACGCTAGTTTCTAACTTATTGAGGGTTTTACCTAATTGCAGCATATCGGGGATATCTGCACGGTAAATCGCGCGTAAGTCATTGATTAAATCCACCAGCTTTTTAGTACTAACACTTTCACCAAAATAGTCACTGGCAATTTCACTGAGCTGATGAGCCTCATCAAAAATATAGGCATCAGCAGTAGGCATCAATTCAGCAAAACCCGTGTCTTTCACAGCCATATCAGCAAAAAACAAATGATGGTTGATCACCACCACATCGGCTTCCATCGCATTTAAGCGCGCTTTACGAATATAACAATCTTGAAAATCGGGACACTCTTTACCCAAGCAATTATCAGCAGTTGAGCTAACATAAGGCAGTACTTTGGCGTCTTCTTCTATGCCAACACAATCTGCTAAATCGCCAGAACGCGTTTCACTGGCAAACTTTGCCACCATCGCCAGTTGATGCATGACATCTGGATCATCTGTTGGTACATGCGCAACGTGCTGACTTAAGCGATAGGTACATAAATAATTTGCACGGCCTTTTAATAGGGCTACTTTTTTCGTGGCACTGAGTGCTTTTACTAAATTGGGTAAATCACGATGAAACAACTGTTCTTGCAGTGCTTTTGAGCCCGTTGAGATGATAGTTTTACCTTTTGATTTTAACGCAGGCGCTAAGTAAGCATAAGTTTTACCTGTACCTGTTCCCGCCTCAACCACTAATTGGTGACGTTTTTTCAAGGCATCATCAACCGCAACAGCCATGTCAATTTGTGGCTGTCTTGGAGTGTATCCATCAAGAGAAAGTGCAAGCGGGCCCGTGGCACTGAAAAGTTGTTTGATAAACTTCGCCAATAAGATTAAAAGTGGTGGGCAGATTTTACGTAACTGGTTAACCTAGGGCAAGACTAAATGAGGAAGCAAGGCTTCCTCATCATTAAAAACATGGGTTATTGTGCTTCTATAGTGAGTGTCACACCCAATGCAGAGCTATAACCTTGCAAGTCTATATACCAAGTACCCGCTTGAGGATTACTAATCTGACATGTCTCTTCGTTGCCATTTTTATAAGGTCGACATTGATAATTTGAACTCGTCGAAGGTGAGCCGTAATTAACATATAAATCAGCATCACCACTGCCCCCAGAAATAGTCACTGTTAGATTACTCATACCGCTAGGGATCGCTTGAGTAAACCTCTGCCAAGTACCAATGGGTACATTAACATTCGTTTCTGTGCGGTCTATAGGTGTACTGCCAGAGCTTTGGCTATAACTTCCCGTTAATGCAACACCAGCAATTTCATTCCATGCTTCAACCATAACGTGATAAGTCCCCGCTTGTATTGATGAAATCGCACAGCTTTCGTTACTTGAAGATGTTGTACTTTTACAATCAAAATCTTGTAAAGTCGGCTTGCTGCCAAATTTGACATATAAATCGGCATCACCTGTACCACCTTGTGTCGTAAACTCTAGGTTGTTGCTCATTGCTGGCACTTCAAGGGTAAAAAATAGTTGCTGTTTTGCAGCCGCAGATAAACCCGTTTTTGCTACACCATTTTCAAGTTCATTACTTGGTTCGCTCACAACATCACCGGCATTTTTTGCCATTTCAGCAAGGTAGCTCACAGCCAGTTTGGCAAATTTGCTGGCATGTTGCGCGTCGAACTGTGAATCGTTTGAAGTATGGATGAGAGGGTTAATATCGCTCATTCTTGATTCAAATGGCATTGAGGCGGCAAAGCCTTGCTGATACCAAGATGCATGATCTGAACAGCCATAACCGCATTGGTCAAAACCGTAGCTAACACTTGGTTGATAAGCATCAAGTAATTGCGATAAATACTGGTTTTGTGGTGAATTGGTGTAATCTGTCATCATCACAATGTCTGTGCTGCTGCCGTTATTACCTGTCATATCAAATTGCACCATACCAACCACATTTTTAGCCTGTGATTTATAACTCTGGGCAATATCTTTAGAGCCCCGAAGGCCGACTTCTTCTGCAGCAAACCCCATAATTTGGATAGTTCGTTGAGGTTGATAGTTATTATCAACAATCGCTTTTAAGGCCTGGGTAAGCACAGCAATGCCTGATGCGTTATCGTCTGCACCAGGCGCACGCCCATTGCTTGGGTTTGATTGATTTATTGAATCTAGGTGACCACCAATCACGACAATTTCATCGGCTTTTTCAGCACCTGGAATAGTCACAACAACAGACGACTGTGAAAAGCTATGATTGAAGTATTCGACGCTAATATCACTACGGCTACTTGCTATTTGTTGCCAGTGATTTTTTAACCACTGAGCTGCATCTACACCGCTTTGCACTGAATAGTATCGATTATGGAAATTCATCATACTATTCACTGTATCAGTAAGCTCACTTGCATTAATTGATGAAAGCAACGCATTGACTGTCGTAGCGTTATCAATAGTATAACTTGCAAAGCTGCGCGTCGAAGCAAGTTGTGAAACACTATTTAGCTTTTGAGTATACAGTTCGGCATCGGCAAGAGATTCATGAGCCACAAAACCACCACAGCGATGGTAGTTATCGTGCATAAACTCGCTTAACCCTGCTATATCCTGTTTATTGACACGCATAAAGTTTACATCATTTATAACTGACGATTGCAAAGCGAGGTTACGTGTTTGTTTTTGTTTACTTAGCGCATCTTGTTGAAAATGTTTTGCGGCTAGGGCATCAATTGTCACCCAGACTGTTTCATCATCTTGAGCGAAACACATTTGGCTTAACGACAGTGAGGCTACACCGACTAAGCACTGCTTAAGAAGGGTTGTCATAATGGGTCCTTTTCTTTGTGAGGGAAAGCAAAGGGAGCGAATGCTCCCTTTTTATGATTGGCTAATTAGCCGAGATGGAGAGTGTTACGCCACTCGCTGCGTTGTAACCACGTAAGTCAATATACCAAGTGCCTGCTTGAGGATTGGTAAAGGTACACGTTTCGCTGTTACCATTTTTATATGGGCGGCAATCATAGCTAGAAGTTGTTGATTGCGAACCAAACTTAACGTAAAGATCTGCATCGCCAGTGCCACCTGAAATAGTGACATCCAGTGATGAATAACCCGCCGTTAAATCTTGTGTGAAGCGTGTCCAGCTACCTGATGCAACACTCACATTTGATTCTGTACGATTGATAGGTGTCACTCCACCTGAACCATTATCAAAACTACCTGTTAAAGACACACCAGAGATTTGGTTCCATGCTTCTACCATCACATAGTATGTGCCTGCTTGTACATTACTGATCGCACAGCTTTCAGTGCTAGTAGATGACGTACTCTTACAATCAAAGTTGTTAAGTGTTGGTCTAGAGCCATACATTACATACAGATCGGCATCGCCACTTCCACCTGTGGTATTGAATTGCAGGTTTGTAGCACCACTCGGAACATCTAAAGTGAAGAACAGCTGTTCTTTGGCTGCGCCACTAATCCCTGTGCGCGCAACACCATTTGTTAACGCTTCGTCAGTCGGTGGCTCAGTTGTACCACCACAGCTACTACCTGCGCTTAAGCTTGAACTAACACCTACCGCAGCAAGCGCTGCTTGAACATCGGCAGGATCGTAGTTTAAGTCACATGCCGCATCCATAACGCCATTACCTGCAAGGTCCCAGTTAGTGCTTGCTGTCCAATAAAGTTGGTTAGCGCGTGCCATAACCACAAATGCCTTTTGCGTATCCCAACCCGATGTCGTTGCAAGATTATAAAATGCTTTATTGAATACGCCTGAGCTGTAGTGAACATCCATACCTGAGTAGTAATCATTTTGATGATCAATTGAGCTACCATCTTGAGTTGGATTATTCATGTAGCGAAGTGCGCCATTACCTTTGAAGATCTCCTGACCAACTAACCAGTCATTTGAGCCTTTCATGTAAAACTCAGCGGCTTCACCAGCCATATCAGAGAAAGCTTCGTTTAAACCACCCGATTTACCAGAATAAACAAGTCCTGAGTTTTGCTCAGTAAAGCCGTGACTCACCTCATGAGCTGATACGTCTAGACTTACTAGAGGGTAAAACGTATTTTGGCCATCACCAAAGGTCATAGCACTGCCATCCCAAAATGCATTTTCGTAATTGTTACCATAGTGAACACGCATTTTTAATTGGAAAGTTAGAGGTGCAGTACCTAACCAATCGTTATACATATTAAAAATAACGTTACCAAAATAATGTGCGTCATTGAGTGGTGAATATGCACCATTAATTTCTTTAAAGGTATTTTCAGGGCACGTAAACGAATAAGCCGTAGAACCACTCGTGCCGCCATTGAGGTTAATCGTTCTTACGTTGGCGTTATTCATCGTACATGTGTTGCCCGACTGAGAAACATCAAGGCTACTGAAGTCACTGCCATAGAGGTACTTACCCGTTTTTAAATTACCGCCTGGGCCTGTTGCACTTGCATGTTGGAGGTTATCCATACTAAAGAGTACTTCACCAGTATTCGCATCAATAATTTGATAAGGGCGAGACGGGTTTTCACCATAAGTGACGTATGACACTTCGTAAACCAAATGCGCAACGCTATTCTCATCAAGCCAAATAGCTAAACGAGACTGCTCATTGTGTCTCTCTAGGCCTGACGATTTTTTTGCAACGGCTGAATTAGCAAGGCCATGCGCTAGCGCTTTTTGTTTTGGTAAAGCAGGTGAAACAGAGCCGATATCTGAAGCAATATCATAGACCGCAGCACCATGTGCTGTTTTTAACTGCCCCGCATCATCAAAGGTAAGAATAACTGTATCACCAATAACTGGGATATTCTTATACATTTGCTGGTAACGGCGGGTTGTCGTACCGTTATTGCTTTTTATTTCTTTTAAAACAGTTAGTTCATTTCCAGCTTCCAAACCAATTAAATGTTTCGGATTAGACATTAATACTGATGCAGCATTAGTCTGTAATGCCTTATTAATACCTGTTTGCTTGTTTAGATATTTTTTATTTGCAGCTTCTGCATTTGTTGCTTGAGCTAATGCCAAAGCAGCAAGAGTAGCTATTGTGAGTTTTGATAAATTCACGTTTACGCTCCGTTAGATTGTTATTTAATATTTTCCTAATAATCGGGTTACACACGTTCCCGATTGCTAACCAGCCTAGCGCGATCAAAAAGAAAACAAAAATTAAACAATAAATTAACAATTGAAATTACAAGATCTCTTTAAAGTGCTTATTTTTTAGTAGGTTAACAAAAAGACATGATAGATAAAGCTTAGAATCGGCGTGAAATTGTAAAAAAATAATTACAGATCGTTAACAAATTTACTACATCAGTCCCTTTTTTATTGATTATTTCTTAGTTTTGTTTAATCAGCTCCCCATTCATTTCCTGTTCGTTGAGCACTTTAAAGCTGGGTACATAAATTGCAACGACGACACAGACTTTAGCTTATAGGATTAACTATGTTAGGCGAGCTGTCGCAAAGCGAATGGGTAAACAAACCATGGTTGCTAATAATTGGTGGCACAACCCTAGCTGCTATTATCTTGTTTATAATAAGGTTTTTAATTGTTTACTGTTTAAAGAAATGGACAAGACGAACAGACTTTGTATTCGATTCACTACTTGTAGACTCACTTATTACTCCGCTTACCTTGTGCACAATGATGGTGCTTGTGATCATATTTGGGCAGTTATTAAGTGTTACCGGATTTATGACAGAGCACCCCTTGCCTATTTCAACCACTGCTAAAACAATATGCATTATTGCGTTTATATTGTTTTTAGATCATTTTTTATTTGGCACAGTTGATTATTATAGTGCGCGTTCAGCAATGGTATCGAATAGTCATAGCATTATTAAAGGACTCATACGCTGTGTAATTGTATGTGTTGGCCTGCTGGTTTTATTGGGTACTTTGGGTATATCAATCACACCTATAATTGCATCACTTGGTATTACGTCTCTTGCTGTTGCACTCGCTTTGCAGCCTACACTTGAAAACTTCTTCTCTGGCGTTCAGTTGGTGATTGATAAACCGATTCGGGTGGGTGACTTTATAGAGCTTGAAAGTGGCGACCAAGGCCTTGTCGAGAAGATTGGTTGGCGCTCAACTTGGGTAAAAATGTTGCCGAATAACATGATAGTCATCCCAAACAGTCAGCTGTCTAAATCACGCATCATTAATTACTTTTACCCCGAAAAAGAGCTCAGTGTACCTGTTGAAGTGGGTGTTCATTATGGGTCGGACCTAGAAAAAGTTGAACAAGTGACACTGGATGTAGCAAGGCAGGTTTTAAAAAGTCATAAATGGGGCGTGGCTGACTACGATACATTTGTGGTATTTCATACCTTTGATCAATCAAGCATCAATTTTACCGTGATGCTAAGAGCAAAAGAATACTTCAATCGATTTTGGGTAAAATCTGCTTTTATTAAGGCACTGCACAAGCGTTACGCTGAAGAAGGAATTGTGATCCCTTATCCAATAAGGGCTATTAATACGAGTCAGGAATCGACGCAATTAAAAAAAGTTGATTGACCTAGCTAAACTAATCCTCAGCGTACTTTTAATCAGGTTTATTTTGTCTCTTTTGAGACATTTTTAACAGCAATTATACAATTGCAATCATCCATCTGAACTTTTACTCTAAAATATCATAAAAATCGCATAAACACTGTGACATACATGAGATAGAGGCGTACCATATGCGGCCAGAAAGTGACAACTTTCTGCGTCTTGTTATACAAATATTTAAGGTCAAACAATGAATGCTTGGTACCTCATTTGTTTTCTTTCAGCATTAGCTATTTTTATTGCTTTTGCTAACCAATATATCCTCAAAATGCAAACCACAATTGCTATAACAACAGGCTCTGTTGTTATTTCTTTACTGCTTATACTTGCCGTTAAAATGCTCGGTGATAGCACCGCCCTCGAAATGACCCAAATAGTCTCTAGTATCAACTTTAATCAGTTGCTATTAAAAGGCATGCTCGGGTTTTTACTGTTCGCAGGTGCACTTGAAATCAACCTAGCAGCCCTTCGTAAACAACGCTGGGAAATAACCGCATTAGTGTTATTTTCAACCATTACATCCACGGTCATCGTTGGTTACTTAAGCTACTACTTATTTGCTTTTGTTGGCTGGCCGGTGCCATTTATTTACTGCTTATTATTTGGTGCATTAATCAGCCCAACCGACCCGATTGCAGTGTTAGCCATTATTAAACAAATGCGAGCCCCAGAAGGTATTTCTGTGCAAGTCGAAGGTGAGTCTTTGTTTAATGATGGTATTGGTTTGGTGATTTTTACTACTATATTTTCAGTTGCATTTTATGGTACAGAAGCAAACTTTACCGATGTTGCCGAGCTATTCTTAGTTGATGCAATTGGTGGCATTGTATTTGGTTTAGTAATTGCTTTAGTCGGACATTTTTTAATTATTAATAGCCGCGATGTGAACATTCGTTTGCTACTAACCCTGACCATTCCAACCGCTGGCTTTGCTGCTGCAAACATTTGGGAAATCTCAGGTGCACTGGCGATGGTAACAAGTGGGATTTTACTAGGTAATATCACTCGCTCAAAAGCAACAGAACGCACAGGGCCTGAAGATACTCGCTACGTAAAAGACTTTTGGCATGCCACCGATAGCTTTTTAAATGCCTTGCTGTTTTTGATCATCGGTATGCTCATTGTCACTATGCCTATTACTCTTGAAGAGATTGGCCTTGGCTTACTTATGGTACCTGTGGTGCTACTGGCACGCTTTGTAAGTGTGGGTGCACCGTTTGTGTTCTTTAAAAAATACCGTCAATACGACAAGCACTCAGTGAAAATTCTCACTTGGGGAGGCTTAAGGGGTGGTTTAGCGTTAGCTATGGCTGCAGCTATCCCACGCGATCAAGTGATGATTGCAGGCTCTGACCTTCACAATTTAATCGTAATAGTCACCTATGTGGTGGTGATTTTTTCAATTATCGTACAAGGCTTAACAATATCGCCGCTGATCCAAAGTAGTATTCAATCAGCAGAAGCGAAAAATTAAGCACTGCTTTAAACCATGAAGGCTCGTTTATCGAGCCTTTTTACGCTTCTTGCACATACGACCACCACCAGCTAACTTTTTAGTTACTAAATAAGACCGTAGACGAGAAAAATTCGCTATGCCCACGTATCGAGATGCTGATTGCCTTCTTCATCTTCTTCGGTGGTGTTTTTATTATTTTTATCCGCTTTTTGGGCTGTTTTTTTTCGTAACTCAATCTCTCGCTTTTGTCGCTTTTCAAGCTCAATTCGCTGCACGTTCGCGTCTTTTACTCCCGCAATATGAAACGCACCTTTACTTTCAAGCTGTAGGCGAGTTATACGCCCTAAAAAGGGGATCATGATATCCATATGTACCTCCTATCTATCCATTTATTATCGGCAGTTATAGCATATACTTTAATTTCGCAAAAAAATGCTTGCCAAAGATTAGCAAAGCATGTTTATCTATATGCGTAACTTATTTAAACAGATTTACGCACTGGTTTACACAAACGAGTGCAACACAGGAAAAATTATGCGCTTCAATCTGACAACTATCCATCATCACCATCATTCATCGGAATAGCCTGTCAGGTTTTTCGCTGAGAGGTTATTCCTAAAAGGAACCTCTGGCGAGCAATCAACCAAATTATTTATTTTCGCCCTGAGGTTCCCTCGGGGTTTTTAGTTTTTGAATTAAAGGAAAATGAATAATGAGCAATACCAACCGTTTACGAATCGCCATCCAAAAAGGCGGCCGCTTATCAAAAGACTGCCAAGAGTTACTAAAACAACTTGGTGTTAAATTAAATCTTCGTGAACAACGTTTAATCGCACACTCTACCAACATGCCAATTGATGTACTTCGTGTACGCGATGACGATATTCCGGGCCTTGTTATGGACGGTGTGTGTGACCTAGGTATCGTTGGTGAAAACGTACTTGTTGAAGTACAAGCCGAGCGCGAACGCCAAGGTGTGGCATTCGAAGTGAATAAACTTTCTAAACTTGATTTTGGTTACTGCCGCCTAGCACTTGCATGGCCGCAAGAACTTGGCCCGCAAGATAAAAGCTGGTTCGAAGGTAAACGCATTGCCACTACTTACCCAGAAATCTTAAGCCAATATCTAAAACGCGAAGGCATTAACGCAAGCACAGTCATGTTAACGGGCTCTGTTGAAGTTGCTCCGCGTGCCGGTTTAGCTGATGCAATCTGTGACCTAGTGTCTACCGGTGCAACCTTAGAAGCTAATGGCTTAATGCAAGGCGACACCATCTTAGAATCAAATGCATGTTTAATTCAAAACAAAGACCTTACTGATCAAAGCAAACTTGATTTAATCAATACGCTAATGCCGCGTCTACGTGGTGTACGCCAAGCAAAAGAAAGTAAATACATCATGCTACACGCACCAAAAGCCAAGCTTGATGAAGTGTGCGACTTACTACCGGGTACTGGCCAACCGACTTTACTATCGCTTGCTGGTAGCGAAGATTATGTTGCACTACACATGGTTAGCAGCGAAACCCTTTTCTGGGAAACTATGGAGCAGTTAAAAGCACTGGGTGCCAACTCAATTCTTGTTATGCCAATTGAAAAAATGATGGAGTAATTATCCATGTTTCGCTGGAATGAGGAAAATCAACAAGCACAGCAGGCGGTACTTACCCGCCCTGCTGTTACTGCAAGTAAAGAGGTTGAAGCAATTTGCATCGACATCTTAAATGCAGTTAAAACACAAGGTGACGCAGCGTTATTAAAGATGGCAAAAGAGTTTGATAAGCGCAAAACACCTCGCTTATTAGTGCCAGTTGAAGAAATAAACCAAGCTGAGCAGTTATTATCAAACGAGTTAAAAGCCGCCATCGAAACGGCCTATGCCAATGTTAAACGCTTTCACCAAGCACAATTACCTAAAGACATTAAGTTAACCACGCAACCTGGCGTGTTATGTGAACTTAAATATCAAGCCATAGAAGCGGTAGGTATTTACGTACCTGGTGGCAGTGCACCATTGCCATCGTCAGTGATTATGCAAGGGGTGCTTGCACAGTTAAGTGGTGCACAAACCGTTGTACTAACTACACCTGTAAAAGCCGATGAAACTATCAACCCTGCCATTTTATATGCGGCAAAACTATGTGGTATTAAAACCATTGTAGAAAGTGGCGGCGCCGGAGCGATTGCAGCTATGGCTTACGGTACAGAGTCAGTGCCTAAAGTGAACAAGATTTTTGGCCCGGGAAATAGCTTTGTCACCATGGCAAAACAACTTGTTGCGCAAACTATTCCGGGCATGGCGATTGATATGCCTGCAGGCCCTTCTGAAGTGCTAGTGATTGCTGATGAGCGTGCAAACCCAGAGTTTATTGCGGCAGATTTATTATCGCAAGCAGAGCACGGTGCAGATTCACAGGTTATTTTACTGTGTAACAGCGAACGGATTATTGAAAAAACACAGCAAGCATTAACAGAGCAGCTAGCAAAATTAAGTCGTAAAGACACTGCCGAGCAAGCCCTTGCTAACTCAAGCTTGATATTAGTGGACTCGGTTGAGCAAGCCTTTGCGGTGTCTGCTCAATATGGTCCTGAGCACCTTATTATACAGCTTGCTGATGCGCAGCCTTATTTAAGCTTAGTAAAAAATGCCGGTTCAGTATTTGTGGGTGATTACACTCCGGAGTCTGCCGGAGACTATGCATCTGGCACGAACCACGTACTACCAACGTATGGTTACAGTGCGACCTATTCGAGCTTAAACTTACTGGACTTCTTTAGAACTTACACAGTGCAAACCATCAGTAAAAATGGCTTACGTGAATTATCTAAAGCAATTTTACCTTTAGCTGCAGCAGAGGGGCTTGATGCTCACGCTAATGCTGTTTCAATTCGTCTTGAGGCTATGAACAATGAGCGATAATTCAAAAATAACAACGCTGCTGCCAGATAACATTGCAGCGCTAACAGCTTATAGTTCGGCGAAAAGTGAAAAGCTGACAGGCACAACGTGGTTAAATGCCAATGAAAGCCCGTATTCACGTACGCCAAATATCAATTTAGCAGATTTAAATCGCTACCCAGATCCGCAGCCTCAGCAAGTGATCAATCGTTACGCTTGCTATGCTAATTTAGAACCAGAGCAAGTACTGATGACTCGCGGTGCTGATGAGGGTATTGAACTATTAGTACGTACTTTTTGTAGCCCTGCTAAAGATAGCATTGCACTTTTTTTGCCAACTTACGGCATGTACAAAGTCACTGCTGATACCCACAACATTGCGATTAACGGTTTAACTCAAGAGCTGTTATTAAAAGGCACAGTTGATGAGATTGTCACTGCGGTTGCTGATTCAAAGCTGGTGTTTATTTGTAATCCAAATAACCCTACCGGCAGCATGACAAGCCTAGACAAAATTAGAAAAATCACCCAGCAACTTGCGGGTAAAGCGATTGTCGTGGTGGATGAAGCTTATATAGAATTTTGCCCAGAACAAACAGCGGCAAGCCTGATCAACGAGTTTAGTAACCTTGTGGTACTAAGGACTTTATCAAAAGCATTTGCACTAGCGGGTTTAAGAACAGGCTTCACATTAGCCAACAGCGAGCTACTTGCGCCTATTCGTAAAGTGATTGCGCCTTACCCTGTATCAACGGTGGTTGCGAGCATTGCCGCAGATGCATTAAGTAGCGACAACATCGCTTCAATGCGCCGTCAGGTGACTATTCTAAATAGCTTAAAAGCCAAACTGAAAAGCTGGCTTGAGCAATCACCTGCTGTTATCAAAGTACTGAGCGGTGAAGGTAACTTCGTCACCTTAAAACTAAAAGACAAACAATCATTTAATATCGCACTTGAGCAAGGACTCGTGATGCGTGCCTTTACTTTATATGGCGAAAATGATTGGTTACGAATTTCTATCGGTAACGAGCAAGAACTAGAACAAGTAAAAATTTGGTTAGATGGTTTATCACTGACCAGCAATACAGTAGAACAGGAATTATCATGAGCAACCCGTATTTATTTATTGACCGCGATGGCACGATTATCGAAGAGCCTATCACCGACAAACAGGTTGATAGCCTAGAAAAATTAGTGTTCTTGCCGAATGTGATCCCTGCTCTTTTACAACTTCAAGCGGCAGGTTACCGCCTTGTGATGGTTTCAAACCAAGATGGTTTAGGCACTGATAGCTTCCCGACCGCTGATTTTGATATTGCCCAAGACAAGATGATGAATATCTTAAACAGCCAAGGGATTAAATTTGATGAAGTTCTGATCTGCCCTCACTTTGATGAACAAAATTGTGACTGCCGTAAACCAAAAACTGGTTTACTTACTGAGCTGATGCGCTCGGGTAAAGTTGATTTAGCGCGCTCATTTGTGATTGGCGATCGCCAAACTGATATTGGACTTGCTAATAACTTATGCTGCGAAGGTATTTTGTATGATGGCAGTTGGGGTGCCATTGTCACTAAGCTGACAACCGCGAACCGTGAAGGCCGTGTCACTCGCAATACCAAAGAAACGCAAATCGATGTGCAAGTTAATTTAGACCAAACAAAAAATGGCGAAATTAGCACTGGCCTTGGCTTTTTCGACCACATGCTTGACCAAATTCGTACACACGCCAATATCGGACTTAATATTCAAGCCACTGGCGACTTACACATTGATGAGCACCACCTAGTTGAAGATATCGGCATTGCACTTGGCCTTGCCCTTAAACAAGCACTAGGAACAAAAACGCAAATTGGTCGCTATGGTTTTGCACTCCCTATGGATGAATGCAAAGCAGAAGCGCAAATTGACTTATCAGGCCGTGCCTCATTTGTATTAAACGCCGATTTTAGCCGTGAAAAAGTGGGCGACTTAGACGTGCAAATGGTTGAACACTTCTTTAAAAGCTTAAGTGATAATGCCGCCATGAGCCTTATTTTGTCGGTTAGCGATGGTAACTGTCACCACCAAGTTGAAGGTCTATTTAAAGCGTTTGCAAGAGCACTTCGCGCTGCGATTGCAAAAGATGCTTCACAACAAACAGCAAGCTCTAAGGGGTGTTTATGATTGCCATAATTAATACCGGTTGTGCCAACATTAACTCTGTTCGTTTTGCCTTTGAACGCTTGGGCGAAAAACCTGAGGTGATCACCTCACCTGAGCAACTAAAAGGCTTTGAACGTGCTATTTTACCAGGCGTAGGCCATGCTTCTGTTGCCATGAAACGCCTAAAAGACGGTGGTTGGCAGCAAGCAATTGATGAATATCAGCGCCCGCTGATGGGCATTTGTTTAGGTATGCAATTACTTTGCGACAGCACTGAAGAAGGCAACGTTGATTGCCTTGGCAAAATTCCAGGTATTGTTAAGCACTTAGATGTGGGTACATTAACCTCACCGCACATGGGGTGGAATGACCTAAGCGTGTTAAAAGAGCATGCCCTTACCAAAGGGTTATCAGCGCAAGATCAAGTGTACTTTGTGCATAGCTTTGCTCACACAGTAAACGATGCCACCCTAGTTAGCGGTGAATACGGGCAAGCTTTTTCAGCGATAGTTGCCAAAGATAACTACGCAGGCATGCAGTTCCACCCTGAGCGAAGCGCCAAAGTAGGCACGCGACTTTTACAAAACTTTTTAGATTGGCAGCTGTAAGCGCAGCAAAAAATAAGAGAAATAAACGTGATTATTCCAGCACTCGATGTATTACAAAACCAAATTGTGCGCTTATACCAAGGTAAGTATGATACAGCACAATTTTACCCTTACGAACTTGGCGCACGCTTACAAGAGTACGCAAACAGCGGCGCAGGCAAACTGCACTTAGTTGATTTAGAAGGCGCGCGCGATCCAAATAAAAAACAGTGGCAGCATATTCAAGCTGCAACCAAAGCGCTTAATGTGCCTTATCAAGTGGGCGGTGGTATTCGCTCAGAGCAAGATGTTGCTGACTGGCTTGAAGCCGGTGCTAATCAAGTCGTGATCGGCTCAATGGCCGTTGAAAAGCGCGAACAAGTAAAGGCGTGGATTGAAAAATTTGGCAGCTCTCACTTTGTTATCGCACTAGATGTTAATAAAACTGACAACGGCTGGGCACCCGCAACACATGGTTGGTTAAGTGAATCTGAGTTTGGTTTGTTCGAACTTGTTGATTTTTACGTGGCACTGGGTGTGGTTGATTTTCTGTGTACTGACATCAGTAAAGACGGCACCATGACTGGTCCTTCGTTTGCACTTTATGAAGATTTAACCAACCACAACAGCAAGATTAAAGTTCAAGCTTCAGGCGGTGTAAGCTCACTGGATGATATTGCAAAGCTGAAGAAACTTGGCGTTGGCGGTGTTATCTTAGGTAAATCATTGCTTGATGGTGCCTTTAATGTTGAGGAGGCGCTAGCATGTTATCAAAACGCATAATCCCTTGTTTAGATGTAAAAGACGGCCAAGTCGTTAAAGGTGTTAAATTTAAAGGCCATGAAGTGGTTGGTGATATTTTAACGCTTGCTAAGGCATACAGCGATGCCGGTGCGGATGAACTAGTGTTTTATGAAATCAGTGCCAGCGTCGAAAAACGCCTACTTGATGTTAATTGGGTAGAGAATATTGCACGCCACATTGATATTCCATTTTGTGTGGCAGGCGGCATTAAATCTGTTGCCGATGCAGCACGTGTTTTAGAACGTGGTGCAGATAAAATCAGTATTAATAGCCCTGCAATTGCTCGCCCAGAGCTTATCAAAGAGTTACACGATGAGTTTGGTAAACAATGCGTGGTTGTGGGTATTGATAGCTTTTATGATGAAAACACTGGCGAGTATTTAGTGTACCAGCTGACTGGCGACCCAAATGCATCAAGCCGTACTCGCTACAAAACCGAAGAATGGGTTAAGCGCGTGCAAGACCTAGGCGCTGGTGAAATTGTACTCAACTGCATGAACCAAGATGGCGTGCGTAAAGGCTACGACAATGTTCAGCTATCAAAAATGCGTGCACTGTGCGATATTCCTCTGATTGCTTCAGGTGGCGCAGGGACGATGCAAGATTTTGTTGATGTATTTCAACAAAGCCAAGTTGATGGCGCGCTCGCTGCCAGCGTATTTCACAAGAGCGTCATTGATATTGGCGAACTAAAACAATTTTTAATCGATAATAATGTAGCGGCAAGACTATGCAATTAACCAAAGACACTCTTTCTCAAGTCGATTTTGCCAAAAGCGAATTGATCCCAGCTATCGTGCAAGACGCACGCTCTGGGGTAATTTTAATGCAAGGCTTTATGAATCAAGATGCATTAGCTGCCACTTTCGACAAGCAAAAAGTAACCTTTTACTCGCGTTCTAAAGAGCGTTTATGGACCAAAGGCGAAACATCAGAAAACTACCTTGAAGTCGTTTCAGTACACACCGACTGCGATTACGACTCACTATTAGTACTGGCAAACCCACTTGGGCCAACATGCCACCTAGGTACACAAAGCTGTTTTGGCGATGATGCTAAACCTAGCTTATCGTTTTTAGCTGAGCTTGAACAAGTGATTGTTTCGCGTAAAGACGATGATCCAAGCAAAAGCTACACAGCGTCTTTATTTGCAAAAGACTTAAGCCGTAGTTGCCAAAAAGTGGGGGAAGAAGGTGTTGAAGTTGCCCTTGCAGCCATGAAACATGATAACGATGAATTAACCAATGAATCGGCAGACTTACTGTATCACTTAACTGTGTTATTACAGCGCCAAGGCCTATCATTGGCTGATGTGGTGAGCTGTTTACAAGGCCGCCATAAGTAAATGATGTTCAGTTAGATGCACCTTTTTAGGTGCATCTTTTTCTAGTGTTTCTTAAATCCACTCTTATCTACCCAGTGCTTTTAAAACATCACGGGTAAAGTCATGTTCACTAAAGCCTTTAAGCCCTGCAAGGTCGTACCCTCGCCTTACAATCACTAACTGCTCGCTTGGAATAATCACCAAATATTGACCACGGTTGCCTCGCGCTGCAATAGTGTCGTTTGGTAACTCAGGGAAACGTTCGTTATAAAGCCACCACTGTGCGCCGTATCCCGGTGCCGTTTCTGGGGGTTGAGCAGGGGCTGGTTCACTAATATAACTTTACCAGTCTTTTGGTAATATTTGCTCCCCTTGCCAGCGGCCATTATTGAGGTGTAATAGCCCTAAGCGAGCAAGATCCCTTGAAGTAGTCCACACTTGCGATGACAAAATAAAGTCACTTTGCCAATCTGACTCTAAAAATGTGTGCTGCATACCGATTTTATCGAGTAAATTGTCATACGGATAACGCAAATAGCTCGCCTCATCGTTGAACGTTTCTCGTAAGGCACGTAGCGCTAACATGGTGTCGTTATTGGCGTATTTCCAGCGACTGCCTGGCTTTACCTCTAACGCAGTATGTGTTGCAGTGTCAGACACTAAACCGCCACCCATATACACACGATCCGTACGATTGCCCGCTTTATTACTGTCTAAGCCCGATGCCATATGAAGCAAGTTTTCAAGGGTAATTTCGCCACGAGGGTCAAGCGGGTGAGACCAGCTTTCAAGCCCCGCAGGCTTTGTAACATCAAGTCGCTTTTGCGCTACCGCCACACCAACGATGCTCGCGCCAATACTTTTTGCAACAGACCAAGTACGCTGTGCGGTTTCTGGGGAAAAGCCTGCTTTATATTGCTCTGCTAAAATCGCCTGAGGGCTTGCTATTAAAATTGCTGAAGTGCGTGCGCCTTCACCATAATGACGAGTAAAAGCCTGAGCAATAACCTCATCAAGCGCCTTATTACCCGTAGCTTTATTAACACCATTTAACGTTTGCCAAGGCTTACCATCATCCTTTTGGTAGGCTAAATTTTCTTTAAACGGTGCTTGCACGAGTGTTGCAGCTTGAAGGCTTGCCCCTACGGGTAAATCAACACAACCTAAACGAGGCCGCCACACCGATATACGCTGTTTATCTTTATCGTAATCAACAATAACTCGCTTGTGCTCAGTATCAATGTTAGCTTTCAGTGTTTTTACAGTGTCTGCGATTAAAGGGTAAATACCGGTAAGTTCATCAATATCAATTTGATCTTTGCTTTTACCAGCGTTAAATGTGGCACTACAGGTAAAATTGGCGACGTACCCTGCGGCATAAGCGTTTAAGGTTGTATCTGTTTCTTCGCTACAAACAAAAAAGCTAGTGCACAACAAAGCACTCAGGAAGGTTATTTTTTTCATTATTACTCCTTAGGGGCCAAAAAGTTTAAATTAGCAAAAGAAAAAGATAATGGTATATTTTTACGGTAGTATTCAGGCTTTTAGCGATAAGGAGCTTTTTAGTTAAAAAATAAACGAAGTAAAGCGGTTTTTCCCAAAAGTTTTTAAATAGTTTAAACCTTTTTTATCAGCGCCTGCGACTAAGCTAATAACACCACATATATGAAAGGGAAGAACCATGTTAAGTACAGTAAAAACACTCTCACTCATTGCCGCAGGTTTATTATCAGCACAGACATTTGCTTGGGGTGAAATGCCTCTACAAGCAACTAAAAACCTCACGCTAGATGCAGCATCATTAAGCGCTTTAAAAGTAGAAGCGGGCTCTGGTTTTTTACACATTACCGGTAGTGACAGTGATCAAGTGACCGTTAAAGCCGAGATTTATCAAGAAAAGCCTCATGATGAATACTGCTTAGACCTTAAAGCCAAAGGCAATAACGCAGCACTTAGTGCAGGTCAATGTGAATATCAAACCAACAAACAAACTCGCATTGATTTAACCGTTGCAATCCCTCGCTCATTTAATGTTGATGTGCACGATGGCTATGGTGAAATTATTATTAGCAAAGTCGCTAATACAGTGATCAACGATGGTTCTGGTTCAATTACAGCGAGTGACATTGAAGGTACATTAGAAATCAATGATGGTTCCGGTAGCATTGATGCACGTAATATCAGCGGTGATATTAAAATTCATGACGGCTCAGGTAATATTGATGTTGCCGACGCACAGGGTAATATTGAAGTGCACGATGGCTCAGGCGGTATCGACTTAAATGATATTTCGGGTGATGTTGTCGTTTCAGATGGTTCGGGCAGCATTCGCGTTGATACCGCAGCAAACTTTGAGTTACTAACTGATGGTTCTGGCTCAGTAAAAGTAACCAACATTGCTGGTAAAACAAAGATGTAAGCATAGTATTACTAGTTTAAAGGCGGTGCTAATTTGCAGCACCGCGCTTACTATTTATTCTACCCCGCCAATTTTTTATAGTGGCTAACTATCTTTTTTCGGTCATCCTCAGCGAATATTTTCAGCGGGATCTTACGAGTGATTGTTTTTTCCTTTGTAGCAACTTCTAAGTGCAAAAAGTCTTTTATTACTTCAACGGAGTTTATATCTTTGTTTTTGATAAACCACCTTGGTCTTGCAATAGCTAACTTGACCTCAGAGTAGTCTTTATAAAACCTCACTGCCTCTAACCTACTATGAAAGAAGAATATGGCTATCATAAAAACTCCCATGCCGATTAAATGCGGCATAAAAAGCAACCCTATTACCAGTGAGGCAATGCCCATATATAACAAAATGTTTTTATGTTTATCAGCGATATCAAATGTTTCAAACGGCTCGACTGTAGCATCATATTCACTCATTATGTAAACTCCTTAAAAAATGACGTTTGATTTCCTTATCCATTTCACTTCTCAAAGCAAAAACTCCGAGCGCGCCAATAGGCACAAAAACAACACAACCTAGCATTCCTATGTAAGCTAACCATTTATTTTTTAAAATAAAATACAAGCCGCCAAATAAAGATAACAGGATGGCTGGAGCAAAAATCAGTGCTAATGTCTGATAATTAGGATCTTGATATAAAATGACAACTGCGAAAGTTTGGATCAGTATCGTGAGGGTATATAAGTACTTCATCTAATTCCTTTTGTTTGCGAAAGTTTGCATCCTGCAATACGAGGAGATTTTATACACGTCTGTGAAAAAGTAAATATCTGTGCATTAGATCAAGCCTAATTAATTCAAAATTAATATTTTTATGTCTTTCATAGCATTTTTACAAGGGCTTAGGTATCCTTTATAAAACGTTTAAGGAACTGCTATTTAAAAGGATAGCCTGATATGAAAAAGCCACTCGCCGCTTTACTAACTAGCCTTGTTTTAACAGGATGTACGGGACTGACAACTGAGCAACAAGCTGCCATTGATAACTTAACCCCTTGCGAGAAAATTAACGCCCTATTGGGTGCTTATGATAACCGCTTTGAAGGCTTAAAACGTAGCCGTGTAAATACTAAGTACATGGAAACATGGACAGCAAAATACAATCTAATTAGTGATAACTGCCAAATTACCGCGCTTGATAAAGACAATGTTACCTACCGCTGCGTAGGTAGTTATGAGCAACAACAACAAGCTGTCGCCGATCACACTCGTGCAGTTAACTTTACTCAAGCATGTTTAGCAGATAACAATTGGCATCAAACACAAAAAGAGTCCGCAGAATCGTTGCGCACAACTTTTGTGCTTGACGAAAACAATCCTGTTATCTCAATTCATACAGGTAAAACCCTTTCACGTAAAAAACAATGGTCTACAACGCTCGAGATTGGTAAACCAGTTGAAGGTAAATAGCTGATTTATTGAAGGCTAAGATAATTAGCCTTCAGAACACTATGACAAATTCCCATAAAGAAAATAGCCAATTTAAAACAGACTGTGTAGGTCAGTGCCATCGCCTTAAAGGCTATTGCACAGGCTGTGGTCGCAGCAATGATGAAATTTTTGATTGGATCATTTTATCCGAGCAAGAAAAGCAAACAATTTTAAATACCCCTCGCCCTGACATAAAAAATAAATAGTACTGACACTCAAGCGTCATTGACGATTGCTAGCCTGCTTAAAACGGCTAATTAGGTAATTATCATGACTGCTATTTTTGTAATTAATTTAGCAAGCTCAACTGAGCGGCTAAATCATGTAAGCCAAGAGCTAAAGGCACAAAACTTACCCTTTGAGCGCATTCATGCAGTTGATGGTAGGGAACTGTCTGAATCAGCGATTGCTCAGCATTACAGTGCTGATTTAAATCTAAAAAAATACCACAAGCCGTTAAGTAAAGGTGAAATTGGTTGTTACCTGAGCCACCGAAAAGCGTGGCAAACAATAGTTGATAGACAACTCGACTACGCTATTATTTTAGAAGATGACTTTGTTCTCGACCGCTCTATTCACAGTGCAATTGAAAACATTAATACGTTAAAGCAGCCTTGGCAGCTAATAAAATTGGCGGCTTATAAAGCCCGTCAGCGTGGCATTGCTTTTACCAAACCCCTTTCTGATGAGCAGCATTTAGTCATTCACAAAAAGCTGATGTCTGGCTGTTGTGCAACAGCTGTTAGCTTGGCAGGCGCAAAAGCGCTGTTAAGAGCCACTGCCACATTTGGCCGCCCCGTTGACTGCGATTTACAACATGTTTGGGAAACGGGCGTTTATGGTTACTCTTTGCTGCCCTACCCAGTATCGCAACCTGAAAATTCACAAAGCGATATTAGGGATAGATCAAACAAGGTTAAAAAATCATTTTGGCGACGTAAAAAGCAGCAACTTCACAGCGCATTATTAAACACAAAGTACACTAAGCAGTTTGTGAAAGCGCAGCAAACTCCAAACAAAAAGAAAGGAGCCGCAGCTCCTCTCTTACCAGTCAAAAATCATTAAACATTAGATTGGCTGTTATTTTTCTTGGTTTGGGTGGTCAACACCCATCCATGCTTTAAACAATGCCATTTGAGCGGGTGTTGCATCTTTTAATGCTTTTACCTTTTTCTCTTTATCAAAGTCTTCACTCAGTGTCAGTGTCGTGCTTTGCAGGGCATCACGTCTAATGAAATCAACAGTCACAGTGTCGCCTGCTTTAAATGTTTCAAGGCTAGCTGTTAAATCTTTACCAACATGCTTTTTGTTGAATGCAACAATTTTGTCATCTGTCGTTAAACCCGCTTGCCAAGCAGCACCACCACGGCGAACGTGAGTCAATGTAAGTAACTCACCACTGTTTTTAGCAAACGAATCAATACTCGGTACTGATTTTGCCCCTTCTGGGCGAATTAAACCTAAGCCTACTTTTTCAAGTAATGCATCGAAGTCGATAGCAGCTGGCTCATCCACATTCGCTTGCCACCAAGCGCTATAATCACGACCTGTTAGCTCTTTTAAAATCGCTTTAACATCATCTGGCGTAAAACCATCTGGTAAACGGTGCTTGTTGTAAAGTGCACGGTGAACATCGCGGTAGCTAATTTTGCCATCGCTTTTTTCAAGTAAATCAATATCAAGCGCCATTGAAATCAATGACCCTTCTAGATAGATATTAGTGCTGTAGTTGCGAGCGTGATCGCCGCCTTGGTTGATCCACTTATCAAAACTGGTTTCGGTTGCGCTTTGGACTTCGCGACCCGGTGTTTGTAAGTGACGATTAATTGTTTTCGTTAACGTACCAAAAAACTCATCGGTTGTTTCAATACCCGAGCGCACCATTAAGTGATCTTCAAAGTAGCTGGTTGAGCCTTCTGCTATCCACAACGTTTTCGTGTAGTTAATATTTGTGTAATCGTAAGGGGCAATCCCCTTTGGACGATACGCTTTAACATTCCACGTATGAATAAATTCGTGGGCAGCAGTGCTAATAAACGCGAGGTAATCTTTACGAGAACCAAAACGGTCACGTGGACGCTGGATAATGGTTGAGTTTAAATGCTCTGTTGCCCCGCCTGCACCTGATGTGGCATGTACCATAAATACATAACGTTCATACGGATAGCTATCCCAAATTACATTGCCGGTTGCCACTAGCTTTTTAAGGTCGGTTAGCATTTGCTCTACGTTGTAGTTGCCATCACCCCAAATAACGAGTTCGTATTCACGGCCATCAACGGTGAACTTATGTAGCTCATTGATGCCACTTTCGATTGGTGAATCGACTAAGATATCGTAATCAGCGGCTTTGAAGCTATGTTTAGAACCCGCATTTTCCATACCTGACACTGAACGCCACGCTTTTGGTACGTTTAGATTTACAGTAACAGGGTCTTGGCGAAATGATTCACTGAACATAAAAAAGCCCGAGGCATCAATAAAGGCATGGCTATCATCAATGTGACGAGCACGCTTACCAAGCTCATTGGCATATACTTGGTAATCAACATTTACTTGCGTTGGCTCGTTTAGGTGAACACGCCAAGTGCTGTGGTCAATTTTCTCCCACTTTAATGCCTTACCGTCATCATCTTTTGCTTCGAAAAAGCGTACGCCATTGGCAAGATTTAAAATTTCGTAACGACCTGTACGCCAAGCGGGAAGTTTAATATCTAAATGTGCTTGCGCAGTTTCAGGAAACTCAACACTCACATTACCTAAATGGTGTTCAGGTTCAGTAATAGACAGTGAATAATTAACATCAGCAAATGTACTGCTTGAGCACGCCGCTAATATTGACATGGCCAACAACTTTTTCATAACAACTCTTTTTTCTTAGTATCAAAATTACAAGCTAGCCTACCAACTGAGTAAAAAAATGTGAATTAAAAACCGATAAAGCCCCAATGCAATAAGCTTGATAAACAAATTCGCTAAGTTTTTGACTTCGCGCCTACATTTCGCATTAATTTGTTGTAAACTTAGGGTATTGAAATTTGAATCTTAATGGCGGTATTACTCGGTGCAACAGCAGCATGATGTCCTTAATAAAAAGTTAAAACAAGCGATCGACGCACGCATGGTCGTCGAAGACGCTCGTAAGCATCAAGTTGAATTGCTCTCACAGTTTGCGGCGAAATTATCGCTCAGCTGTAAAGGGCTAGACATTGAACTAGACAACCGTCTTGCAAAATACCGTAATGCATTAAGAAAAGGAGTAGACTTTCAGCTACTAGAGCCCTTTATTAACGATATTCTTGGGCTGTTAAAAAACCAAGAAACGAAACAAATGGCGCTACAACGCGAGTTGAATGACACTGTTCTTGATGCCGGTAAGCAACTTCAAAAAGTAAAAGGTTTACCAGACGATGCGCGCAGAACACTTCGTCATCTGCTTGATCATGAATTAAATAATATCCAGTCAAATCATGACTTTGTTCCATTACTTTCAAAGTTGATTGTAATCTACCATCAAGCATTGCAAGCGAAACTCTCCGCAGCAAATGAAGCTGAAGCACTCATAAAGCCAGAACTTGCCAAACAGTTAATGCTACTTGCCAATGACCTTGTGCTAGAAGATGAAAGTGCAGAACAAATAAAGAGTATAAAAAATAAAATTACCTACAATGACAGTGTCGATGACCTGCTAGATACAGCAATCGATATTATCACTATCATTACACGTAATATGAGCAAAGAGCGCCAATCTGCGCAAAGCTTTTTAATCTCATTAAACCAAACAATCGAAGACCTACATCACTCGATTGTATCAACCAGTAAGCATTCAGAATCACTCAGTGCTGAATATGAAACGCTCAATAAACAAATAGAAAGTAAAATTAAGAATTTGCATAAAAAAACACAAGATGCGACATCTATTTCAGCGCTGAAAGAGCTGGTAGAAGAAGAGCTAAAATCGCTAAGTGACGACTTAATTGCAAAAGAAAAGCTTGAGCATACCGAGCGTGAAAACTTATTAGCCAGTTTCAACGACATAAATAGTCGAATTGGTCATTTAGAATCTAAACTGACCACTTACAAGCAGCGTTTGAATGAACAAAGGTTCAAAAGCTTGCTTGATGGGTTAACTAAATTACCAAATCGAGCTGCATTTGATGAGCGCTTTAACCATGAGTTTCATCTGTTTGATGCCCAGGAATCAGACCTCACATTAGTTGTGATTGATGTTGACCATTTTAAATCAATTAATGATAAATATGGTCACAGTGCCGGTGATAAAACACTACAAGTGATAGCCAAAGCACTACAAAAATCAATTCGTAAATCTGACTTTATTGCCCGTTATGGCGGTGAAGAATTTGTCATGTTAATGACCGGAATGTCTCTTGATAATGCATCATTGCCGCTTGAAAAACTGCGTAAAACGATTCAAGCCATTCCATTTAAATTTAAAGATACTCAAGTTGAAATAACCATTTCAATCGGTGCTACACAACTTAAAAAAGGTGACACACCTATTATCGCATTCGACCGTGCTGACGATGCACTCTATCGTGCCAAGAACGAAGGACGTAATAGAGTGTGCGTCAGTCGATAAATTAATTATACCAATTTACTTAATTAATTGAGCAACCTACACCTCAAAATGATTAAGTATTATTGCGACAGGTATTAGTTTAAGTCTTGTACATACACAATGATATAGGCTCATAGATGAGCTAGGAGAGTGCTTATGTTAAAACAATTGAATCCTACAGGCGTACTGGATTTATTATCACAACTAGAAGTAGACTTACTCGAACAATCATCCACCAGTGAGCGCTATAAATTATTTAGAAACTGTGTGCTCGCCGTCCTAAATGTGGGCAGTCATACCGACTCAAGCTCTGAGATATACGATAAATTTGAAGATTTTGATATTCGCCTTCTAAGCCGTGAACGTGGTATTAAAATAGAACTTGAAAACCCTCCTGAATCGGCGTTTGTCGATGGCGAAATTATCACCGGTATTCATGAACATATTTTCTCAGTTATCCGCGATATTTTGTTTATCTGCCAAAAATATGAAAAAAACCTGACCGAACAAAAAGCCATCACGCATATGGTGTTTGACATGCTAAGAAATGCGGGTGCGCTCCGCGTCAACAGTGATCCTAGTATGATTGTTTGCTGGGGCGGTCATTCAATTAACGAAGTTGAATATAAATACACCAAGCAGGTGGGTTATGAGCTTGGCCTACGTGGTTTAAACATTTGTACAGGTTGTGGCCCTGGCGCAATGAAAGGGCCAATGAAAGGGGCAACTATCGGACACGCTAAACAACGTATTTCAGATAACCGTTATTTAGGGTTAACAGAACCTAGCATTATTGCTGCTGAGCCACCGAACCCGATTGTAAATGAATTAGTTATTTTACCCGATATCGAAAAGCGCCTCGAAGCTTTTGTAAGAACGGCACATGGCATTATTATTTTCCCAGGCGGTGCAGGAACAGCTGAAGAGCTATTGTATTTGCTCGGTATTTTGCTCCATCCTGATAACGAAAAACAACGTTTACCTGTTATACTTACCGGCCCTAAAGAGAGTGAAAATTACTTTATCGAGCTTTGCAAATTTGTTGAGAAAACACTCGGTAAAGTCGCTCTTGAAAAGTTCGAAGTTATTATTGATGACCCTGCCCGTGTAGGTAAATCGCTTAAAACCCAAATGGCCGAAGTTCGCGACTACCGTAAGAGCCAAGGTGATGCCTACTACTTCAATTGGACATTGAAAATTGATAATGATTTCCAGCAGCCCTTTGTACCAACGCACGAAAACATGGCAAGTTTGGACTTGCATTTAAATCAACCTACACAACAATTAGCAGCAAATTTACGCCGTGCTTTTTCAGGCATCGTGGCTGGTAATGTTAAAGATGAAGGCTTACAAGCCATCAAGCAACATGGCCGCTTTGTGCTAAGTGGCGAACCCGCGCTTATGGCTGATATGGACAAACTGCTGGCAGCATTTGTTGAGCAAGGCCGTATGAAGTTACCCGGCAGTAAGTACATTCCTTGCTATGAGATTAAAGCCTAACAAGGAGACTTTGTGAGCACCCAGTTACTTTTAATAGATGCGCTTAATCTAATCAGGCGCATCTATGCTGTTGATAGTAATCAAAGTCACCACAGTGAAGAGCATATGATCAAAGCAAGTTGTGCCCGTGTAGCTCATGCTTGCAAAAAGTTACGTGCGCAATGTAACGCCACCCATGGCGTTGCAGTGTTTGATGGCGACAGAAGCTGGCGCTACCATTACTTTAAAGATTACAAATCTTCTCGGGCTCCAATGCCTGATTTACTTAAGAAGAACCTTGCATTATTTAAGCAAGCGATAGAACAAACGGGCATTGTTGTTTTCTCCCCTGATAACGACGAAGCAGATGACATTATCGCAACTCTCGCCCACAAGGCCGCCTCAAATAAAGTGCCCTCAACCATCGTTTCAACTGATAAAGGGTTTTTACCATTTTTATCTGAATACATAAGCGTTTTTGACTACTTTAAAAAACACTTTATCAGCCAAGATGATATTCATACGCGTTTTTCAGTGCCACAGCACAGGCTAATTGATTTTTGGGCTTTAGCAGGTGATAAAACCAACGATATCCCAGGCGTTAAAGGGATTGGCAATAAATCAGCACAACAATTGATAAATCAATATAATGTGATTGATGATGCCATAGGCGATGAAGCGCTTAACGCGACTTTAAAACGTAAGCTCATTGCCGAAATGGATTTGTTTATCATTTCCAAAAACTTGGTTACCTTACGAACAGATATAAACTTAGGCTTTAGTTTAAAGCAGTTAAGGCTCAATTAGTCGCAATCCATTAGCACTGTAGAACATCTGATCGTATACTGAAAACAGCGTTCGTATTGAAGAGTGACACATGTTTAAAAAGGTTTTCCAATATCTGATACTAGGATTGGGTGTTTACGCACTCATAGCAGCCTTAGTTATCACTTTTTATAAAGATGATCCTCAAGCAATGATTTGGCAAGATCGTGAAGCGTTCAATAAACGTTATATTGCCAAGCTTTCAATCGATAAACCTGAAAACCTTAATGCCGTACTTGATTATTTAGGTAGTCCAGACCTAACCTATGCGAAACGAGCAGAAGATGTTGTATGGCAAATTGTTTTTTATCGCACGCAACATGTTAAATCTGATGGCATTACAACAATTGATGAGTGTACTGGTCTATTATTTAAAAACGGTCAACTTGTGCTATGGGGACCCAGTGCCTATGAAAGCTATCAACAAGAAGGCTAACACGCTATGATGGAGTCAGTCACGCCACGGGAGTTGGCGCGCTTGTTTGATAGCACACACCAATTATTAAAGCTTTATCATCACAAAAATAAATGGCCACAAATATATCCCCTATTAAATAATCTTGCTGAGCGTTACTACCTCATTTATCAAGCTTGTCCTAAAGGCCTGCAAGCCCAACTAAGCTTGTACGTTCCAGATTATGGCTATACAACTAATTTAGTTGTAAACCAATGTGTACTCGCCTGTGTGTTATGTCGAGCCCTTAACTACAACCAAGCGATCAGCGAACAAATTATTGCAACCTGCTTGGCTAATTATTTATGTGTGCAATCACAAAGCAATAAGTTAGCCTGTGCACAAGCTCTCACAGCGCAAGATAAAAAACTGTGGCAATGTCGCCACCAGCTCGCAGTAAAGTTATTGCATGCCTCTGGCCCTATGACATTAAGTGTGCAACATATACTTGCGCGCCTTAATAAATACAAACAAGCCTTATTAAGTGCTCCAAAAACAATGATTTACGATGGTGCGACGACTCTTGTTGCCTTAGCTAATATCATTGCGATGAATATAACTTACCGTCAAACAGGCGAGCACATTAGTTTACATAAAGCACTGGCTGACATTTACTTACGAACCCCAAATGAATTTGCTCAAAAAGCGATAAAAAACTTTATTGCCCACACTGGCTCATACCTGCCAGCCAGTGAAGTAAATTATGCCGAGCAGTCACTCATTTATTTAGCAACGGATGATCGTGCACGGCATATACTTGTCGATGTTTCTCGCCCTGAAAAAGTGCGTTGGCATAGAGTGAAAGCAACGCTTAGTACCTTTGAGAAACAACGAGCATGTAGTGATAACCGCTTACTCTATACAGTTTGGTTCAGCGACAATATAAATTTTGCGCACCCTGAAGACATCGCAAAATCTCAGCGACAAAAATACCTCAATCTCATTAGTCAGTTAAAAATATCGAAAGAATACAGCTTTAGCTCACTTAATAAGTTACTAAGCCCATTTCCTGAGCTCATTTTGCAATTAACTCTAGCCGTTAAACCCTATAATAAAGAGCATCAACGTGCTAAAGGCTTACGTCATTGTTTATCGATGGTGGGCTACGACAATGCCCCTGCTATCATTCAAAAGGTGCTCTTTCAACGTTTAGTCGCAACCATTTCACACCCATTAGAACTACACATAGTTAAGCGACTAGAAAATATTGCTGTTATTATTCAAGCTTTTTTTAAGCACTCAACGATTCAACAGTTTGAACAAGTCACCCTGCCCTTATACGCGTACTGTGTGTTTTTATGCGAAAATCATGCTACTGCCTTATCCCGAAAAACATTATTTGAACAAGCCGAATCAAACATAGTTAGTGCCCCTTTAGCCTGTTTATTTGGCGTAAGTGCAATTGATCAAACATCACTCAATGAATACCTCACGCAATTACTCGGTGATAATCCATGGACTGGATACTTACTAAACAGCGAACAAAAGGAAAAGCAGCAATTAAGTATCGAGGAGAAACACTGGATTGCAATAAAATTATTTGCTCACTATGTCTTTCAACCCAACGCAGCTTTCAGCAGTTGGCAAGAACAAATTATGACGCAAAGCCTTAATCTAGTTGGCTGGCAATCAAAAGCGGATTTTTATTCATATCTACAAACCTGCGAGTTTGCCGATAATTTTTAAATTGTGTTGTTAAAACGTGCAAAATCGTTAAATAATTATGAACTTTCGCCTATTTATAGTCAGTATTCACAGGATAAACTGGCAAAAAGCTGAATAAATTGCTATAAAAGCCGCTTAAATTTTCAAACACATCCACGTAAAGTTTCTAACAAGCAAAGTCGTGCTCAATTTCGCGATGTATTTACGTGTATATCTACTCATAAATAGGAAAAGTAAATGGCTAAACAAACCATCACAGTGATCAAAGGCGACGGCATTGGTCCTAGCATTATTGATTCAGCACTTGAGATCCTTAAAGCTGCAGGTTGCGATTTTGATTATGAATTCGTTGATGCTGGCCTTGCTGCCCTAGAAAAAACTGGTGAGTTACTTCCGCAAGAAACCATTGATACTATTGCACGTAACAAGATCACTTTAAAAGGTCCTTTAACTACACCAGTGGGTGAAGGTTTCACATCTATCAACGTTACATTACGTAAAAAGTTTGGCCTATACGCAAACGTACGCCCTGTTAAGTCTTTTGCAGGTACAAAAGCGCGTTACGATGACATCGATATCATCACGGTTCGCGAAAACACACAAGGTATGTACTCAGGTCTTGGCCAAGTTGTGTCTGAGGACGGTAACGAAGCTGAAGCGATGTCAAAAATCACACGTGAAGGTGCAGAAAAAATCGTTACTTTTGCATACGAATTAGCAGTACGCGAAGGCCGTAAAAAAGTCACTGCGGTACACAAAGCTAACATCCTTAAATCAACGTCTGGTTTATTCTTAAAAGTTGCACGTGAAGTCGCTGAGCGTTACCCGCAAATTGAATCAACTGAGATGATCGTTGATGCAACATGTATGAAGCTAGTAATGACTCCAGACGAGTTTGATGTAATTGTTACAACGAACTTATTCGGCGACATTCTATCTGACCTATGTGCTGGTCTTGTTGGTGGTTTAGGTATGGCACCAGGTGCAAACATCGGTGAAGATGCAGCTATCTTTGAAGCTGTTCACGGTAGTGCTCCTGATATCGCAGGTAAGAACCTTGCTAACCCAACTTCAGTTATCTTAGCGTCAATTCAAATGCTAGAGCACCTTGAAATGGGTGAAACAGCTGAGCGTATTCGTAACGCTGTAGCAGACGTTATTAAGACAGGTGACCGTACTACACGTGACCTAGGTGGTAGCCATGGTACAACTGACTTCACGCAAGCAGTAATCGACCGCCTGTAATTTTAGTCACAAACTCATTTTAAAAAGCCAGTCACTCGACTGGCTTTTTTTATGGCTAGATTATGCATAACTAAGGAGTGGTTATATTATTTATTACTGTTAAGCCATAAAACAACATAATCAAATTAATGCATAGTTATTCCTTTAAAACCGCCAATAAAAACAAACAAAAGAACAAAAATAACCACAACAACAAAAATAAGAAAAAATAATGCAAAAACCACCTTTTGCAGTTGACATCCCTTGCTAAAAAGCTTAAAAATAAGTCAATCATTTTTTAGGCAGCAACTCTATTTAGGAGTTGCCCTTTTATAAGAATTTTAAAACTATGAATATTCGCAGTCACCTTTTAGTCGTCAACGTTCTCGTACTGGTCTTTTTAACAAGCCCAGCGGGGAGCTATTAAAAGGTGAAAGCATGCTTTTAAAAAACCCCCGCCCTATGCGGGGGTTTTTTTATGCTCTCGCAGCTAGCACACAGAGGAATGAGGATGAGTAAAACACAATACAATGGGTCAGAACTGGTAGTTCGGGCATTAAAAGAATTAAAGATTAAGTATATTTTCGGCTACCCCGGTGGCTCTGTACTAGACCTATATGATGCACTTTTTCAACAAGACGATATTGAACATATCCTAGTGCGCCATGAACAAGCCGCTACACATATGGCAGATGGTTATGCCCGTGCCACGGGTGAGGTCGGTGTTGTGCTTGCAACTTCAGGCCCAGGGGCGACAAACTGTATTACCGGTATTGCTACCGCTTATATGGATTCTATTCCTATGGTGGTTTTATCTGGCCAAGTGCCCACAGGCCTAATTGGTGACGACGCTTTCCAAGAAACAGATATCGTTGGCTGTTCAAGACCCATAGTAAAGCACAGCTTTAATTGTCGTAGCGCTAAAGATATCCCAGCCATTCTTGCAAAAGCATTCTATATAGCCAGCACGGGGCGTCCTGGTCCTGTTGTTGTTGAACTACCAAAAGATATGCTAAACCCTGCGCTTACTTTTGAATTTGATTTCCCCAAAGCAACAGAGCTAAGAACCTACAACCCCAATACGAAAGGGCATTCAAAGCAAATAAGAAAAGCCGTTACTGCGATTCTAGAAGCCAAGAAATTAGTTATCTATTCAGGTGGTGGTATTGTGCTCTCTAATACCTCTGAGCAGTTAACTCGACTTGTTGAGTCACTCAATGCGCCTATTACGAATACATTAATGGGTTTAGGTGGCATTAGCGGCACACATCCGAACTTTATTGGTATGCTTGGAATGCATGGCAGTTTAGAAGCCAATAAAGCAATGGCCAACGCAGATGTTATTTTAGCGCTTGGCGCCCGTTTCGATGATCGGGTAACTAATAACGTTAAAAAGTTTTGCCCAAATGCAACGATTGTCCATGTAGACGTAGATCCAACATCAATCTCTAAAACCATTAAAGCCCATATTCCAGTGGTTGGTTGCTTAAACACGGTTCTTGAACAACTTCAAACAGCGATAGATAAAAGTTCTATTGCGATCGACCGCTCAGCACAAGAAGATTGGTGGCGACAAATCATTAGCTGGCGTGAACAGAAGTGTTTAAGCTACAGCACAGATGGCGATAAAATTAAGCCGCAAGCTGTAATAGAAGCCATTTATAAAGCAACCAATGGCGATGCTTATGTAAGTTCTGATGTAGGCCAGCACCAAATGTTTGCAGCTCAGTACTACCCGTTTAAACACCCACGTCAATGGATTAATTCAGGTGGCTTAGGCACCATGGGCTTTGGGTTGCCAGCTGCAATGGGCGTAAAGCTTGCTTTCCCTGATAAAGAATCAATCTGTGTGACAGGGGATGGATCTATTCAAATGAATATTCAAGAGCTATCAACCTGTTTACAATACAATTTAGCTGTAAAAGTAGTCTCACTTAACAATCGTTCACTTGGCATGGTTCGCCAATGGCAAGATATGATGTATTCAGGACGTCATTCGTCTTCTTATATGGAATCATTACCTGACTTTGTAAAGCTAGTAGAAAGCTACGGCCATGTAGGTATTCGCGTTGACCATATCGATGAACTAGAACCAGCAATCGACAAAGCTATGTCAATCAACGACAGGCTCGTATTTTTAGATATTTGTGTTGATGAGAAAGAACATGTTTACCCTATGCAAATCAAGTTAGGAGCTGTAGACGACATGTGGTTACGTAAAGGAGTAAAAGCATAATGCGCCGTATTTTATCAATCTTATTAGAAAATGAACCAGGCTCGTTATCACGCATTGTTGGTTTGTTTTCACAGCGAGCTTACAACATTGACAGCCTAACCGTCGGCACAACGGATGATCACTCATTATCAAGAATTACCATCACAACTATGGGTGACGACCGTATCGTTGAGCAAATCACTAAGCAAGTTAATAAACTTGTTGATGTACTTAAGATCATTGATCTAACTGAAATGGCACATATTGAGCGCGAATTGTTACTTGTGAAAGTGTTTGCCCAAGACGAAAACACTCGCGCAGCGGTTACCCGTGTGGTTGATGTATTTCAAGGTGCGATTCTTGATATGGGTCGCCATAGCTACACGTTACAACTAGTGGCTAGTACTGAAAAAATAGAGTCTTTCCTTGATACACTGCGCCATGAAACAGATCTTATTGAAGTTGTACGTTCTGGTGCGGTTGGCATTGGTCGAGGTGACAAAGCGCTAAAAGCATAAACGTTTTAAAGCTAAATCAAAGAGACAAAAAAAGGGCTTATTAGCCCTTTTTTTAATAATAAGCAATCAGTCTTATTAAGGATTAACTTGATCTTTAAGACCTTTACCCGCTTTAAAGCTTGGGATAGTTGCTGCTGCGATTTGAATTTCTGCACCAGTTTGTGGGTTACGGCCAGTACGCGCTGCACGCTCTTTTACTGAGAATGTACCGAAACCAACTAATGCTACTGAGTTACCTTCTTTAAGAGAGTTAGTAACCGCGCCAGTGAACGCATCAAGTGCACGTGTTGCTGCCGCTTTTGAGATTTCTGCATCAGTAGCAATTTTTTCAACTAATTGAGCTTTATTCATTGTTAGATTCCTATTCGTTATTATTTTGCCTTCGCAAAACCTATCTTTATGTATTTTTGAAAAGTTAGCAACAGCAAATTGCTATTTTTACGTAAATTCTTCAAAAATGACTACATTTTAACTATCTGTCACTAATCTAGTGACTTCAGGGTTAATAAAGACTGAATTTAACCATCTTTCAAATGGCTTAGAGACAATTAAACTATCGTTCGATTTTCTCGATAACCAAGGTCACTTCCCCGACCTCGATGCCAAACTTATCAATAGCAGTACGGTTAATCAAGCGTGATTGTGTTACCAAATACATCCAATCATCAAAATTCACTACTAAAGTACTACCATCATAAGGTAATTCCACCGAGTAGGTCCAATGAAAAACACTGCCATTGCTGTCACCGTAAGCCGTACCGATAACATCAGATGCTGTCCCCTCAATGCTGCCATCCTCTTTTAGAGTGATGTACCAAGTACGCGTTTGAGTTTCACCATCATCATAGACAAATTGCTCCTCAATAACTCCTTGATTACCTTGCCAGCTTGCTTGCATATCAACCACTAACTTACGCGTTAACTCGCCTTTGTGGTCTTGGACAACACCATAGGCTTTCAACTCGCCATTAAAGAAGCGTTTAAAATCAAACTGTGGCTCTGTTCCTTGGTAATAATCAACGTCAGGTGCAGAACAACTGGTGACTAACATTACCATGATAAAAATAAAAATTGCTTTGAGCTTAATCATGTTTCCCTCCAATAAGCTGTTTTCGAAGTGACGGCTCTGAGGTATCACTACTGAGCCAAATTGCTAAAAAATGCTCTGCAAACTTCTTGTCTTCAACAACACCTAGCTTATCGTTATTAAAGTAAAAAGTGCCTATGCCTTGTGGGTTCGTTTCAAATGATAAAGAGTCGTTTTTTTTGATATTTGGCCAAAGCGCTAACAATTTTTCGTCATAAGTGTTAACCATATCGACTAAACCGAGATGCTGCCATTGTTCATTGGTCGCTTTGACGATGTCTTTGGCGTCAAAATTACGCAAATAAGTAAGTGTTAATTTCACCGGATGTTCACCAAACTCATAGCTTCCTGTGGGAGTTTCTAGTTTCGCGTCATAGACATCCCAAAATAAATACTCCATTTTCGCTTCACCGACTGTCTTGAAGCCGTTAGCATTGACATACGCTGACAAGGTCAACGTGATGAATAAAAGCGTTACATGTATTAACTTCATAATTGCTTGCCTAAAAGTGAATTTATAGACACTACGACTTAAGCTAAGAAGTTGATCATTTATTGGCAAGCATTCTGTTATTTAAAGTAATTATAACGAGAAACATTGATGCCCAGCCTGTGCCATACATAATCCAAAACTGCCATACAGGTAACTCGATATTAAGCACACCAAAACGCGCACCAGCAAAGTAACTGGCTGGCGCAAATACAGCGCAAATTAACCACGCTAAGTACCAAGGAAGCTTTTGCAAAAATTGCATTGAAGTATTAACGGTAAGCAGTAAAGCAGTCCAAAGCACCGCAAGCCAAAAAGGAAACGGTGCCTCTTTAAAACTCAGTAAATTAAATGCTGTAGCCAACCATTCAAAAGTCAGTGCAATAGGTAGGGCAAAAACCAGTAAAAAAGCATCTTGTCTTCGTTGCAATGACAAATACATCATCAGTGAAACACAAACAAGGGCCGGTAAAATAGACTTTTGTTCAAGGAGTAAGGCCATAAACCAGACCCCTTGGAACAAGGAAAAATTAATAATTGAGCGCAATGTCATCGCCGGAATGCACAAAGCGTGGTCTGCGGGCAACAAGATGAACCGTGCTTATCGCACGTGTTCTAAACGCCCCTTCGCAGTAGGCAAGATAAAATAACCACAAACGATAGAAACGTTGATCAAACTTTACTTTATCGATTTCGGGCCAACTGGCAATAAAACGTTCACGCCAATCAGCAAGGGTTCGGGCATAATGCACTCCAATATCTTTTACACTGTGTACGACCATGTCCGTTTTCAGCTTTATTTGTTTGTTCATCTCGTCTAAACACGGCAAACAACCACCTGGGAAGATATACTGCTGAATAAAGTCAGAATTTTTTAGATAATGTTTGTAGCGTTGGTCGGCAATGGTAATCGCTTGAATTAACATAGCGCCGTTTTCTTTTAACAGTGATTGGCACTTAGCGAAAAAGCCTGGTAAATACTCATGACCCACTGCTTCAATCATTTCTATGGAGACAAGCTTATCGTAACGCCCTTCAAGCAAACGGTAATCTTGTTTGAGTAACGTAATTTTACTTTCTAAGTTTAGCTGTTGAATTTTCTCAGCCACATAAGCGTGTTGTTCATCAGAAATCGTCGTAGTTGTCACATGGCAATCGTAATGGGTGGCAGCATATATTGCAAAGGCGCCCCACCCTGTACCAATTTCAATTACCTTGTCACCCGCTTGCAAATCAACTTGCTCGCAAATAAGCGCTAGCTTGTGCGACTGGGCTTGCTCTAGTGTTGCTTTTTGGGATGGGTAGACAGCGCAAGAATAAAGCATTTCGTCACTTAGAAAAGAGCTATACAAATCATTGCCTAAGTCATAATGAGCAGCAATGTTCTTTTTTGAACCACTTGATGAGTTCTTATTTTTTAAATGATTAATGCGATGCGCTAAGCCACTTAAAAAGGCAAATTTTTTCTCAAACGCGTCAAGCTGATCTTGATTTAATGCAAATATTTCAATCAGCTGTGTTAGATTATCGCACTCCCAATAACCTAAAATATACGCTTCCCCAGCCCCTACACTACCGGATAATGCAAACAACTTATACATTGCATGATCTTTGACAGTCACTGTCACATTTAAAGAGCTACTTGGGTTACCGAATTGAATACGTTCATTTTCTTCAACAAGTGTGATGCAACCAATATTAATGCTATTAAAAGCACCGGTTACAAGCTTTTTGTAGATTTTTGTTAACCAACTCGTTGTATGAGCCTGTGTTAAGTTTGATACCTTTTCCATCACATCACCTAGTTTGTTTCTCTTGCTTGCCCGAGTGACCAATAAAAGGCACACGTTTACAAAACAACTTCAGCGCATGAATATAAATCCCATTGAAAATACTAAGGGTCATCGCTGGGAAACGTTTAAGTACAGCACTTACTTGTTGTTTAGTAAGCGGCTGCCTTTGCAGTCTCAATGTTGCATCAAACAAGAGTTTTTCGTCTTTTTTATTTTCAATATGAATCATGGTGTTATCAGAACTTTGTCTGACACTCCAATGATAGTTCATATCTAAGTTCATGAAAGGTGATACGGAGAAAACCTTTTTAAAGTTCACTTTTTTTTGCAGGGGTACGACATAATAATGACGTTCATTCCAAGGGGTATTACTTACCTCAGCAAGCATGTGGCTAAATTCGCCATTCGGTGTCTGATAAAAGAAAAAGTTTACAGGGCTAAAATAAATTCCGAAGCAGCGCATTTGCCCAAGCATGAAAACATGACTGAATGTTTGCGTGACACCGAGCTGTGCGATTTTATCGAGTGCTCGCTGTTTTACAGGTAATTGCATGTCAGTTTGATAGTTAAAATAGTCGCTTTGATTGAACTTCAGCGCTTTAAAACCATCACAGCCGAGCCAAGGATGAATACCGTTCAATTCTTCAGGCCGTGATAAATCAACCCACATCATATAAAGTGGGTATTTGAAGTGGTGCTCCTTCACCGCAAATCGTCGGTGACGAATATCACCGACATAAATTGCGCTATTCAAACTCTACTCCGAGTTGCTTTGCGACATTTACAGCACTTCTAACACCATCTTCATGGAAGCCGTTATACCAATAGGCACCACAAAAATAACTGTTATTTTTTCCGTCTATGAGTGACTTTTTCTTTTGGGCCGCAATAGATTGTTTATTAAAAACAGGGTGATGATATGTAAACTCTCTGAGGATTTTATCTTTACTGATCCCTTCAAGGTGGTTCAACGTGACACAAAATTGCGTATCACTTTTGATGCCCTGTAAAATATTCATTTGATATGTTACTACAGCCGCTTTATCCGTGTTGTCATTCAGTAAGTAATTCCAACTGGCCCAAGCAGCTTTACGTTTAGGTAAGAGCGCCGTGTCTGTATGTAGCACCACTGAATTAGCTGTATATGGCATTGCAGCTAGCACTGCTTTTTCATCTTCACTTGGGTCTAGTAATAATTTGAGGGCTTGATCTGAATGACAGGCAAACACCACTTTATCAAAGGTTTCAGTATGACCATCGTCAAAATGAATATGAGCACAGTCTTCAGTGCGTGAAACCGAGCTAATGTTGCTGTTCAAACGAATTTTTTCCGCAAAACCTTGTATCATAGGTTTAATATACTCGCGCGATCCACCAGGTATCACGTACCACTGTGGGCGATTAGTAATGTCCAATAAACCATGGTTATAGAAGAACTTAACAAAAAACTCAACGCCTACTTGGGTCATCTCTTTTATGCTAGTTGACCAAATAGCTGCGCCCATCGGTAAAATATAATGTAAGCGGAAAAATTCATTAAAATTGTGCTCATCTAAAAGCTCGCCCAGCGTTTGATTTTCTGTATAAGTTTGTTTGGCATGCAGCGCTTTACAGACATCATTGAAGCGAACAATATCTTTCAATAACTTCCAAAATTTAGGGCGGAAAATATTGCGCTTTTGAGCAAATAAACTGAAAAAAGTATGACCATTATACTCAAAGCCAGTGCCTTCATTATGCACACTAAAACTCATTTGTGTCTTTTGTCGATCGACACCTAAACGGTCTAATAACTTTTCAAAATACGGGTATGTTCTGTCGTTAAATACAATAAACCCCGTATCAACAGCATATTCAACGCCACCGAGGTTAACATCGATGGTTGCAGTATGGCCGCCTATGTAATCGTTTTTCTCAAATACAGTTACATCGTAATGTTTATGCAGTAGATGTGCGCAGCTTAATCCCGCTATGCCAGACCCAATTACAGCCACTTTTTTCAACGTGATAATCCTTTTGCAAGCTTCAACCATAATGGCATTGGAAGCATTCTTAAAAATTTTAAAATGAAGGTAAAACGATGGGGAAAATGCACTTCTTTGCGCCTTTTCTTAACCCCTTTGTAAATATAATTCGCAGCCTGTTCAGCCGTTACAGCCATAGGCATTGGGAAGTCATTTTTATCTGTTAATGGCGTTTTCACAAAACCTGGGTGAACAAGAGTGACATCTACATCAGTTAAATCCACCGCGAGGCTATTGGCTAAATAACTCACTCCGGCTTTGGAAGCTCCATATGCTTGACTGCGAGGCAAAGGAAGATATGTCACACTGGAACTTACAATAACAAGCTGGCCACCAGATTTAATTCTTGGCAGCAATGCCTCTAAGCAATATCCCATACTCAATAAGTTGGTGGTAACAACACGCTCAAACAAGCTGCTGTCAAAGTGACGTGCATCATCAATGTACTCACAATTACCTGCGTTTAAAATAACGCGGTCAAACTCGTTATAAGCAACTGTACTGGAGCGTATATCCTGTAAGTTTGTAGCATCAAATTGGCAGCTTTCGATGTGGCTATGTTGACTCAGCTCAGCAAGTTTCTCTGTATTTCTACCACAGGCAATAACGTTTTCACCCTGCTCTGCGTATAACCTAGCAAGTGCTTCACCAATCCCTGAGGTTGCTCCTGTAATTAGAGTAGTCATTATGCACTTGTCCTTTTATCAATATAACGTATTGCTGTACCAAGAAGCGGAATATGCCTATATAGGAGTGCGCCTACATCAAAGTAATCCTGATGATTAACTATTTTATCTCCCTCAAAAACTAAACGGCTGTGTCCCTCAATGGCAATGCTATTGCCATTATTTAGTTTTGGGTGGCGATAATGCATCGTCCAATAGATAAAGGCTTTGTTGTTGCTACTTTCAGTGTCTTTTATCGAAAACTGGCAAGACACCACATTAGCGTATAGGTTTTCAAAGTAATGATGGAGTGACTCAAGACCGTTCACGGTATGCAGTGGATCAGTAAACTGGATATCTGGGTGATAGATATCATCAAGTAGCTGCACGTTATTTTTGTTCAGTGATTGGTAAATTTCAATAAACCTATCGAGAGTCACCTTATCCATATCACACCTTAAATGCGTTTAGCGCACGTTCTCGTGCAGCTTTATGATCAACAATTGCTGGCCAATAACTGCTAGACTTTCCTTGCTTAGCTAAATAATCATGAGGAAAGTGAATTTGCTTCGCAGGTATTTTTTCCAGCTCTGGTAGATATTTACGAATAAATTCACCATCTGGATCAAAACGCTCACTTTGAGTAATTGGATTAAAAATACGGAAATAAGGTTGTGCGTCACATCCAGTGCTTGCTGCCCACTGCCAACCGCCATTATTTGAAGCCAAATCACCGTCAATCAAGTGCTTCATGAAAAAGCGCTCACCCTTTCGCCAATCAATAAGTAGGTGCTTTGTTAAAAAGCTCGCAACCACCATACGTAAACGGTTATGCATCCAGCCTGTTTGCACTAACTGGCGCATTGCAGCATCAACAAGAGGATAACCCGTTTTCCCCTCGCACCATGCTTTAAAGTCACTGTCGTCGTTACGCCACTCAACCGCATTATATTTGTCGTTAAAATTTTCGTACTTGCTTAGGCGCGGATAAACCGATATGAGGTGTCGGTAAAATTCTCGCCAAATTAACTCATTGACCCAGCAAAACAAATTGCTTTTCGCACTTTTTAATATATCTGGGTGACGCTGTTGAATCAGCGCAAGAAGCTGATGAACACTAATAATACCTAACGCTAAATAAGGACTCAGACCTGATGTGCCTTTAATGCTTGGGATATCTCGCTGCTCTTGATAAGAGGCAAGCTTTTCATCTATAAAGCGGGTACAGACATGACTTAAGGTCTCATCATCAACGGGCCACTTTTGCGAGCTTCCATCTGATTTGAGTAATTTACTTTCTTGCCACTCGATTTTGTCATGCATTTTAGGCGGCTCAGCAAAGTAGAAATGTGTATCTTGATACTCTTTAAGCCAAGCATTTTTAAATGGAGTATAAACCTTAAACATCTCACCACTTTGGTTTTTGATACTACCTGGGGGGGCAATCACATCACCATCATAAGTGTAAAATGAGACCCCAAGGCTGTCGGCTTTATCTACAAAGGCACGATCGCGCTCAACTTCATTTAGCTCATACTCGTTATTAACGTAAACATTTTTTACTGCGTTTTCTTCGCAAAAATCGGCTAGTTTCTCAACGCAACCGGCGTAGTCTCCAGCATCAATGAGATGCAATTTTATACCTTTAGTTGCTAATAACTCGCCTAAAAAGGCAAGCCTGCGTTTTAATAAATCTAGCTGAATATCAGCGACATCATGCGCTTGCCACTGCTTTTCAGTGATAAAAAATACAGCATGTTGGCAGCCATTCTCGATCGCTTGATACAGAGCGTCGTTATTAAAAAGGCGCAAATCGCGCCTAAACCAGAATAGTGTGTTCATTAAATTCCGTAGCGTAGTTTAAGTTCGTTCGGATAAGGGTCTAAGTACACTTGTTGACTTAGATATTCATTTGGATGAACTTTGAGGTGATGCTTTATCAGCGTTAATGGGACATACAGTGGCACTAACCCTTGCCGATACTCGTCTATCGCATCGCGTAACTCTTGCTTTTCAATCTTAGAGAGTGACTTTTTAAAATAACCTTGCAAGTGCATAAGTGTGTTCGCATTATTTTTGCGAGAAGCAGGCTTTTTCAAAGCTGTCATCAAACCAAGAATGTAATCACTTGCTAATGCTTGAATATCGTGACCATCAAATGTGCCCAGTAAATTGCCTAAATTACGGTATGCTTCGTAGTTGTGAGCCATCAAAAGATACTTATACTGAGCATGAAATTGGGTCAAACGATGCACGGTTAAAGGTTGTTCATTCAGCGTTTGCCAATGTTTGTAAGTGTATACACGCATAACGAAATTCTCTCGTAAGTGCATGTCGTTCAAGCGCCCGTTCTCTTCACATGGCAATAGTGGATTATGCGCCATTATTTGCTCAGCAAAAAAGCCCACACCTTCAGAAGTATTGCCTGTACCTTCTTCGTTGTAAATTTTGATACGCTCCATACCACAGCTGGGGCTTTTGGCGCAAAAAACAAAACCACTTAGCTCAGCTGTTTGCTCCGTAGCAACTCGCTTTCCGTATTCTGTAAGTTTTGGTCCTACGTCCCCCGTGCCGTCAGGGCGACAAACTTTAATTGTATCACCCACTCTCACTTGGCGGATGGTTGGTCGTGGGATAGGTAATCCGACAGCCACTTCAGGGCAAAACTTCTTATACTCAACATGGTTAGCAAGCTCGTCCATACAAAAGTTAGATTTTTTATGACCACTATCAAAACGAACTTTATCGCCAGCAAGACAGGCACTAATACCTATTTTAATTGTTGATTGCAGCATAGGATCCCTAATAAATTAAATTACCAATTGGGTTAAGTAATTTGCTAATACCTTTATTAAAATGCAGCGCACTACTTACCACTGTAAAACACAAACACCCTTCAGTTGTTTTTGGTGTGTGGTTATGGCGTCCATCCAGCATCATAAAATCTCCTGGTACGTAACTGCCATCTTCATCACTAAACTCACCATCAAGTAATAAGGTTAGCTCAAAACCTGTGTGAGTGTGCTCTGGAATTTCACCACCGGCGTCGATATGTAAAAGACTTGCTCTGAGCGCCCCATCATCCAATGCAATTCGTGAACGTGCTAATTTACCTATTTGCATAAAGCTACTATGCCCAATGCGAGTTAGCGCTCTAGGTAAGGTGTACTCTTTATCCTTAACCTCTACTTTGATAGCCGGTTGTTCATATACTTCATCAACACTCTCATCCGAGGTGATGTTATCGAACATGATCTGATCAAAGTAAATGTCATCGTCGTTAACGACGTCTTCAAATGCAGTGTTTGCATTTTTAGCTTCAAGTGTAGCGAGTTGCTTTTGACAAACAGGGCACATCTCAACATGAATAGCAACCGCGACACTTAGCGTAGCCGGCAAATTGCCCTCACTAAATTGCACTAATAATTCGTTGCTCGGATGATGCTTAATCATGTTGCTCTCCCATTTCGTTGCGTAACTTCTGCAAGGCTAGACGAAGTCGAGACTTCACCGTACCTACGGGAATGTTTAAATGCTCTGCAAGTTGCTCTTGTGACATATCTTGAAAATAAACGCCACGCACTACTTCACGTTGAGCTTGTGGTAAACGATCTAGATACTGTTTAATTTGCTTATCTTCAAGGTGATCGCTGAACTCATGTTGCCCAGGCTCGGCTTCGTCAATAAGCGGCCAAATATCTTCACTAATACACTCTTCTTTGCTGCTTTTCATTTTTCTGAGCATATCGAAAGATGCATTTCGCATCACTGTGTATACCCATGTTGTCGCAGCACCTTTTTCTGGATGGTATAAGTGTGCCTTTCTCCAAACCGAAGTGAGTGTTTCCTGTACCAATTCCATAGCTTGAGCCTCAGAACCAAACTGTTTGATTCCAAAACGCTTTATTTTTGGCGAAAAATATTGGAAAAGAAAAGCAAATGCACGCTTGTCACGGGAAGTGGCAACAGCGAATAGCGAATCAGCAAGCTCTTTGCTCGGTGTCTCTGGCATGGCAGTAAATTGACCTGTTTTAGGTTTACAACCTGTTTGAAGTTGTTGACTTACCATTTTAATGTCATCCAATTATTGTCGTAAAAAGCAATACGCATTCAGACTGGGTTCGGATCATATTAATCAGTAAATTCTGTATTAATTAAAGTATGGAGGAAAGTGAGTAAGTTTTCAAAGTTAGATTCAAAGGCAAGTTGTTGTTTTTTAACTAGTGAAATAGGTAAAATTTCAAGCCAACGCGCAGCAACCCAAGCCAAATCATCGTAGTGTGGCGCTGAGTAGAGTGCAGATAAATCAGGCTGATTAGCAAACACTGAACGAAGCGTCTCGCTTAATAAAGCATTGTCCTGATCCAAAGGTGTTTTTTTATACCAAACAGGCTCAATTACTGCTTCAACATCAGCATAACGAAGCATATTTTTGTCTTGGAATGGATTGTGAATTGTGACAGCAGTTTGTGCATAAACATCTATCAAGAGCTGACCACTGTCGTCTTGATTGAAGTCATTAATTTGCATCAAACAACCTAGGTTAGGCAAGTTGAACTCAGTATCGTGCTGATAAGTACAAAGCACAAATCCCGTGTTATCTTTCGCGGCTTCTTTAACCATATCAAGATAACGCTGCTCAAATATTCTAAGTTTAGTTGCCCCTTCTGGAAGAATAAAAACCGGTAGGGGAAAAATCGCACGCTTCATAAAGTCTACTATTCAAAATACCACATGCCTCTAATTACGTGCGCTTTTCATTTGCCGATCAATATTTCATGAAATCTTCATTTATGCCCAGTAAATTAAAAGTTGAACCATTGTGCAACGTTTCTAAATAACTCGATTGACGCGTACGCACTCAGTAAACTCAAAACGGGTGCAACCATAAGTAAAAATAAACTGATTTCACTACTCATTAGATGTTTCCTTACTGCTTATTTTCTACAACAGGTGCTTTAGCAATAACGGTTGATTTGTCATTTTCCTTAACAACCTCTTCGCTCATGTATTCATTGAGTAATTGCTGAGCATCAAATTCAATACTGTTTGTCACATTTTGTTTAAGCTCATTACTCGCTTGTTGAACATAACTTTTTAGCGATTGAGTAATTGTGTTACTAATATCTAATTCAAAGTCAGTCGCACTTGCTTGAGTAGACCCTAATACAAGTAACGCAGCTGTCGTAAGTTTAAGTGAGTTATTCATAATGATATTCCTTGTCTCTTTAAGTAATTAGTCGTAACTACTTAATCAAAGGTTGTGCCAGCATGAAAATATTTTACAACCACATAATTTTTAAAGACTTTTAATAAGTTTTATTTTTCCACCCCATTCAGCATTGGTTAATAAAACCAATCATCTTAATATTTTTGACTAACTATTAGCGAAAAAATAAACGTTGATATGTTCAGCGTACACTTGTACACTGAAATTGTTTTTTACAATCACTTTTAGAGAGTTTATGACTGTTCAGTTACCCTACTCACGTCAAGAAGAACAACTCAATGTACTCACTCATAGCTTGGGCGTGTTATTTGCTTTTTACGTACTGTGGGATTTGATTTCGCAATCAAAAGCTGTGTCAGCAACAGTCAGTGCGATTGTTTATGGTTCAAGTTTGCTGGTGCTTTTTATGGCATCAACACTTTACCATGCAAGTACCAAAGCGCGTTTGCGTGCCATCTATAAAAAATGTGATCATTGCGCTATTTATTTACTAATTGCTGGCACTTACACACCATATCTCGTCATATCATTATCGGGAATGTGGGCAATTGCAGCGCTGGTATTTATTTGGAGTTTAGCAATAGGCGGGGTCATTTATAAATTGGCGGTAAAAAATGGCAATAAAAAAGTATCACTCGCAACCTACTTATTAATGGGTTGGTTTGCCCTTGCCCTTGTCTACCCCCTGTACTTAAATTTAGATCACAGCGCCTTGTGGTGGTTATTAGCAGGAGGCATTGCTTACAGTCTTGGTACTTTTTTTTACAGTGCTAAAACACGCCACTATAGCCATGCTATTTGGCACGTATTTGTACTTGTTGGGTGTGTATGTCACTACCTATCAATCAGTTTATATGTTTTTTAATCCCATTGGTGTAAACACATATTGATTTTAGCTTTATTAAAGCTCACCCCTTCACTGATTAATTTTTGCCGTTGTTCAAGGTGTTTACTCGTCCCTTCTGGAAAAGAGATTTTACCTTGGCTATTCACAACCCGATGCCATGGAATAATTGAATCACTAGGCATTTCTTTTAATAAGCGGCCAACCAGTCTGGCATTTTGCGGGTAACCCGCAAGCGTAGCAACTTGCCCATAACTTGCTACTTTACCTGAAGGAATAGAGGCTATTATTGTAAAAATTAACTCTTCTTTAGTTGCCTGTTGCATAGGCTTGCTCCGTATATTCTTTACTTACCTCACTAAAGGCTTGCCAAATTGATCTTGCAACTGGACCATGATGCACTGAATGTTGCCTAAACACGCGAATTTCTGCGCCAAACTGGTGCTCTCTATCCGTAATTTTTATTTGCTGTAACAAACCTGATTCTATTTCAGCCTGACAATGTTGCAGACTTATCATTGCCCAGCCAGCACCAGAGAGTAAAAACGACTTAACACTGGTAATATCATCTATTTTCATTAAAGCTGAGCCAAGGTTGTAAGATAGCCTGTCAGAGTCAAAACTCAGATCACTTTCAAACATAGCCAGACATGGGTAATTTTGTATCTCGGCAAAACTAATCTCTCTTGGCACGACATGAGGAGCACTGACAATACCAATATCAAACTTACCTATCGGTAAACTTTCGAGATCCCCTGTTGCATGAAACAAATCAAACCATGGCCCAATACCTAAATCTGCCTGCAAGCTATTAACTTGCTCTAAAGACACAAATCGTTTTCCTGAAGAAATACTAAACTCAGTACTTGCAAAGCACTTAAAGGTTTCGCTTATCACTTGATTATAACTATGCTGATGACACAGTTGCTCGTAGCAAATTCTATAACTGGCTTCATTACCCAGCGCAAGTTCTTTTGCTAAAGAAGCCAACTCACTGTTTGCATTGAGTAATTGGCGTGCTTCACGATAAAAAATGCGCCCTTTCTCTGTTAAACCTAAGCGATACTGATTTCGGTCTAACAGTTCAAAACCAAGCTCCGACTCAAGCTTCTTTATAGCAAGCGTCAATGCAGGTTGTGTTTTGTGTAATGCCACAGCTGCTTGGCTTAAACTAGAGCTTTGCACGATTGCATCTAAAATTGTTAATTGATTTAAATTCATTAATCGCCAAAACCATTAAAAAAACTAATGATGTTTCTAAAATTTAATAATTTTTATTTTATATCTTTGCAGCGTATCCTGCATCAAATTTATGCTTTCATATCTATGGAGAAGACAATGAGATTGGCATCCGCCGTATTAATGAGCAGCGTGCTTTTGTTACTTACGGCATGTACAGAGCAAGCAGCACAAAGTGACGTTGAACAAGTTGTTCGCCCAGTTAAACTTTTCAATATAAACAGTAACTCAGATCAAGCAATCCGCAGCTTTCCAGCTGAAGTTGTGGCTAACCAAGGCTCTTATCTCGCTTTTAGAGTTAACGGAGAGTTACTTGAGTTTCCAGCACTTGCAGGTCAACATGTTGAAAAAGGAGAGCTTTTAGCCAAACTCGATCCAGAAGATTTCGAACTTCAGTATGAAGAGCGTAAAGCACGTTTTGAACTTGCTGAATCGCAACTTGAACGTGTACAGAAATTATTTGACCGCTCCATTGCCAGCCAGTCAGAGTTAGATCAGGCCATTGCCAATAAACAAGTGGCAGAATCTGCAATGAAAATTGCCAAAACCAACCTAGATAACAGTGAATTACGCGCTCCATTTGCAGGCACTGTCGCAAAAGTATTTGTGAAAAACTTTGAGAATATCCAAGCTAAACAAAATATTTTACGACTTGAAACCCGCGACTTAATGGATGTGGTTATCCAAATACCTGAAAAGCTTATCGCTCGTATAGACAAAGACGTGCAATACCAACCAGAAGTCGTCTTTGATGGTTATCCAGATAAATCTTATCAGCTGACAATAAAAGAGTTTGATACCCAAGCCGACCCGACAACGCTGACCTATAAAGTGGTATTTTCGTTACCTGTGCCAGAAGATTTTAACCTACTTGCAGGTATGACAGGTCGTGTGGATATTGATTTAAGCAAAATCACTAGCTCACAATCAGCCTACACATTACTGCCAGTTGAAGCGGTTTTCTCTGAGCCTACAGAGCCTGAAGGAAAGAATAGTTATGTATGGGTTTTTGATGAAAATAGCGGCCAAGTACATAAACAAGCAGTTAAAGTCGGGCAATTACACCGCGATGGAATTGAAGTACTTTCAGGCATTGAAAAAGGCCAAACAGTTGTCGCGGCTGGCGTACACTTTTTAGAAGAAGGTATGAAAGTTCGTCCATGGCAAAAAGAGCGAGGCTTATAATGAGTTTTGCAGCACTGGCCATTGAACGTAAAGTCGTAAGCTGGATGTTTGCCCTGTTTCTGCTAATTGGTGGCACAGTGGCATATTTTGGCTTAGGACAGCTTGAAGACCCTGAATTCACCTTAAAAAAAGCGATGGTGATCACCCTATACCCAGGGGCCTCTCCCCAGCAAGTTGAAGAAGAGGTCACCTTCCCTATAGAAAATGCCATTCAACAACTCCCCTATGTTGATTATGTAACAAGTATTTCATCTCCTGGTAAGTCGCAAATAACCGTTGAAATGAAAAGTAATTATCGCAAACAAGACCTACGTCAAATTTGGGATGAACTGCGCCGAAAAATTAATGATCAAGCATCGTCAATGCCTTCAGGGGTATACCCAAGCAAAATCATGGATGATTTTGGGGATGTATACGGTGTGATGTACGCCGTAACTGGTGACGGCTATTCTTATGATGAACTCAAAGATTACGTTGATTATTTAAAACGCGAACTTGTACTAGTCGAGGGTGTAAGCAAAGTGACCGTAGGCGGTGAGCAACAAGCCCAAGTGATGGTCGAAATCTCTACGCGTAAACTTGCCCAACTCGGCATTTCACCAAACCGTATTTATCAACTGTTACAGACTCAAAATAGCGTCTCTAATGCCGGTAAAGTACGTGTCGGTGATGAATCAATTCGCTTACACCCAACAGGTGAATTTAAAGATGTTAAAGAGCTTGAAAACCTGCTTATTTCAAAGCCAGGTGAAAACGAGCTTATCTACCTAGGTGATGTAGCAACCGTGTTTCGCGAATACGCCGAAGTCCCCACCAACATCATTCGCTATAATCAACAACAGGCTTTATTGGTAGGTGTGTCTTTCAGCTCAGGCGTTAACGTTGTTGATGTAGGCATGAACATTGATGAGCACTTAGCTTCACTAGAATACCAACGCCCCCATGGTATGGAAATTAACAGTGTATATAATCAACCTGCTGAAGTTGAAAAGTCTGTCAGTGGCTTTATTATCAGCTTACTTGAAGCTGTTGCCATTGTAATTGTAGTGCTGCTGCTCTTTATGGGCTTTAAAAGTGGTGTCTTAATTGGCGTTATTTTGCTTTTGACCGTGCTAGGTACTTTCATATTCATGAAGTTATTTGCCATCGATTTGCAGCGTATTTCACTAGGTGCGTTAATCATTGCACTCGGTATGTTGGTTGATAATGCAATTGTTGTCACTGAAGGCATACTCATCAACCTAAAGCGCGGGCAAACAAAACTAAAAGCCGCAACCAATATTGTTAATCAAACAAAATGGCCTTTGTTAGGTGCAACGGTTATTGCTATCACTGCATTTGCTCCGATTGGTTTGAGCTCAGATGCAAGTGGTGAATTTGCCGGAAGCCTTTTCTGGGTGCTCTTTATTTCATTATTACTCAGTTGGATTACTGCAATTACCCTCACTCCTTTCTTTGCTGACTTAATGTTTAAGCAAGCCAAAGAGAAAGAGCCGCACCATGACGAAGACCCCTACCAAGGTGTTATTTTTAACGTTTATAAGGGTGTTCTTCATACCTCTATGCGTTATCGGAAAACCACCCTTTTATTGATGGTTGTGATGTTAGTGAGTGCGGTGTTTGGTTTTAAGTTTATAAAGCAATCATTCTTCCCAGCATCAAACACACCGATGTTTTATGTTGATTACTGGCAAACACAAGGTGCTGATATACGCAGTACGATAGACGGTGTTGCTAAGCTTGAAAAATTCTTACAAGCAGACCCGCTAGTTGAAGAAATCACCACCACGGTGGGCCAAGGTGCACCGCGCTTTATGTTGACCTACGCACCAGAAAAATCATACCCAGCCTATGGGCAATTGATTATTCGCGTAACAGATCGAGAAGCCGTTACAACCATGATCGAGAAGGTGCGAGATTATCAACACAAACATGTACTTGACGCTCAACTAAAAGTTAAGCGCATGGAAATTGGCCCGTCGACTGATGCTAAGATTGAAGCGCGTTTTTCGGGTGCTGATCCTGTCATACTTCGTCAATTGGCTAAGCAGGCAAAAGATATACTGCATCAAGATGCAGGTGCATTTAATATTCGTGATGATTGGCGAGCACGTTCGAAACTTATCCGCCCACAGTTTAACGAGCAAAAAGCCCGTCGCTTGGGTATTGCCAAATCTGATCTAGACCAGCTACTACTCACCAGCTTATCAGGCAAGCAAGTTGGTGTTTATAAAGACGGCACACAAATGCTACCTATCATTGCTCGCTCACCTGCGGAAGAGCGTTTAAACGTTGAGAGCTTACGTGACTTACAAATTTACAGCCCTGTACTAGGTGTATTTGTGCCTGTGACACAGGTGGTTGATGACTTTGTGGTTGAGTGGGAAGACAGCCTCATCATGCGTCGCGATCGCAAACGTACTATTACAGTCATGGCTGATCATGATGTTATTGGCGATGAAACCCCAGCCAAGCTGTTCGCCCGTGTCCGTAAAGGTATAGAAGCTATTGATTTACCACGTGGTTATGAGCTGCAATGGGGCGGTGAATATGAATCATCAACAGACGCCCAAAAAGCAATCTTTGGCTCATTGCCGCTTGGCTATCTAGCTATGTTTGCCATTACTGTATTGTTATTCAACTCAGTGAAGCAGCCTCTCGTAATTTGGGCAACCGTGCCGCTTGCCATTGTTGGTGTGAGCGCAGGCTTATTGCTAATGAATGCGGCTTTTAGCTTTATGGCTCTACTAGGCTTACTCAGCTTAAGTGGTATGTTAATTAAAAATGGTATCGTCTTGGTTGATCAAATAAATATTGAACTAGATAGTGGCAAAGAACCATACAAAGCGGTATTCGATTCAGGCGTGAGTCGTGTTCGTCCTGTTGCTATGGCTGCAATCACCACCATTTTAGGGATGATCCCACTGTTATTTGATGTATTCTTCCAATCAATGGCAGTAACCATTATGTTTGGTCTAGGTTTTGCGACAGTACTTACGCTTATCGTCGTGCCTGTTTTATACACTATGCTGTTCAAAATCAAGGTGCCTAAACAGCGTCATAGCAGCTAAATACGCTTGCTTAAGGTATCCCTTGAAAAGTTATTTTCAAGGGATACACTAAAAACTAATGGTATTTATAGCCAATTAACTGCTCTATACGATAAGCAATTTCTATTAATTCTTTCTCACTTAATGAGCCACCTGTAACTGATAGCCCAACAGGCATATGATGCACTTTCCCCATGGGCAGAGTTAAGTGAGGGTATCCCGAAACAGCAGGATAACTAGAAAAGCTGCCAGTAAAGTGATCGCCATTAATGCGATCTATTGACCAAGCAGGGGTTAGAGTAACGGTAATAATGGCATCGAGGTCATGCTCCTTGAGCATTTTATCTAGGCCACCTTCTCTGGTCGCTTGGTGAATATTTTGCAAAGCTTTTATGTAACTTGGGTCAGTTAACTTGGCTTTTTTCTGAGACTTCTCAAAGATCTCTTGTTGAAAATAAGGCATTTCGAGGGCTGCGTGTGTTTGATTAAATTCGATTAATTTTTTCAGTGTCAGTGTATTGTACTCGTTTGGTAATTGAGCGAGGTAGTCGTTTAACGTCGCTTTGAATTCATACAGCAATACATCATAGCTATCTTGATAAAAATTAGCATAAGGCTCTGTCGATAACCCCTCCACTAATACCGCTCCCTCTTTTTCAAGTACTTTTTTAGTCTTATTGAAAAGTAACTCAACGTGCTCATGAGCGAGTGGCGCAGCATAAAGCACGCCTAAGCGTTTTCCTTTTAGAGAATGTTTCGAAGTTTCAGGTATATAGTCATCGTTCATACGCTCTCTGGCTATTTTTGTTGCAGCGTCTTTATCATCAACACCTTGCATCACTGAAAGTAAAATAGCCGCATCAACCACAGAGCGAGTCATAGGGCCTGCGGTATCTTGCGTATGTGAAATTGGCACAATACCAGTGCGACTTAACAAACCCACTGTGGGCTTGATACCAACAATCCCATTTGCAGAAGATGGACAAGTAATTGAGCCATTGGTTTCAGTGCCAATCGCTGCAACACTTAAAAATGCCGCAACAGCTGCACCAGAGCCAGAACTAGAACCACATGTAGAACGATTTAAATCATGTGGGTTACGGGTTTGTCCACCAACCGCACTCCACCCAGATGATGAACGCTCAGAGCGCATATTAGCCCACTCACTTAAGTTTGTTTTACCTAAAATAATAGCACCTGCATTTCTAAGCTTGGCGATAATCGGCGCATCTCTATGTGTAAAGTTATCTTTTAATGCCAACGAGCCTGCCGTTGTCGCCATCTCTTTAGTTTCAATGTTATCTTTTATTAACAGAGGTATGCCGTGTAGAGGACCACGTATTTTCCCTTTGCTTAACTCTTCATCCAGTTGCTTTGCAATACCTAAAGCGTTTGAATTCATTGCAATCACTGCATTAAGTTGCGGATTAAGTGTCTCTACTTGCTGAATAAAAAACTGTGTTAATTCAGTTGAAGTTAGCTGATTAGCTTTCATCGCTTGAATGAGTTGTGGAATAGTACTTTGCTGAACAATTTCTTTTATCGCTTGAGACCTTTGCTCTGTAACGGGTGTGTTTTCGTTTGCAGATAATTTAAAACTCAAACACATTGTCATTAAAGATAAGCCTAATGTTAACTTAATGAGCATGCGCCTAACCTTGTTTTTTCCTATGTACATTTTTTACCCCTTTTTTATAATTTTTATAGGGTTGTTCTTAGCAATTACTGCTGCATTGTTCTACTTTCATGCAAGAGCAATCTGCAACTTTTAACGCAGTGAGCGTAAAATTAACCCTCTAAAATGATTAAGTATTTTTGCAGATTAGTATCAGTACCGATTTATAGTCTACCCTGATTAGAATAAAAGGCGCTAGTTTTTAGGCTTTAAATATCGAAAAGTAAATAACGAATGGGTGTGGGCTGTTATATTAAAATATACTGAATTGGGGCAATGCTAGAGACACCCAGCATTGCTCCATTTTTAGTAGGCTTAAACCTTAAAGAAGCTTATAAGTTTAACCATAGCTTGTGTTTGATTTTCGAGTAGTCGCGTTTGTTTGCTGATATCACTTAAGCTCGATGCGTTATCATCCGCAAGCGCCTTTATTTTCACAACATTCGCATCGACTTCTGCGGCAACAGATGACTGCTCTTCAGCCCCCACGGCAACTTGATTATTGGCCTCGACGATATCGTTAATCGAATACACAATTTTCTCAAGTGATGCGGTCGAATCATTTGTTAAAGCTGCAACCATTTGCCCTTTTTCATTTGATGTTTTCATAACATCAACGACATTGTCAGCACCAAGCTTGATTGCTTCGATAATGTTGGTGATCTCACTAATAGAGTCTTGAGTGCGCTGTGCAAGTGTGCGCACCTCGTCAGCAACTACCGCAAAACCACGCCCTTGCTCACCGGCACGGGCCGCTTCAATGGCTGCATTCAAGGCAAGTAGATTGGTTTGATCTGCTATATTGCGGATCACATCTAATATCCCTTCAATGTTAGCTGTATTTGAGCTTAAACTTGTGACAACTTCCATCGCGTTTAATAACGCATCCGCAAGCTCACTCATTGCAACATCGGTTTGGCCAACCACAGCTTTAGACTGTTCTACGCCCTCTTCTGCATTGTGGCTTGTTTGTGAAGCACCACTTGCACTTTGTGCAATTTGTAACGCAGCTGCAGCCATTTCGTTTATAGCAGTTGCGACCATATCTGTTTCAAGTTGCTGTTGAGAAACAGAATCTGTTGCGCCCGATACTGAATTCGTTATTTGGCAACTTGATGCTTCTATTTCTTTGGTAACTTGAACAACTTGATCAACAACATTACGTAACGCATTCGCCGATTCGCTCAACGCGGTATTTAACTGGCTAAACTCATCGCTGCCTGTAACCTGAATAGTTTGGCTCAGATCCCCCTTCGCTATATGAGATGCAAAATCAATAGACAGATTTAACGGCCCCATAATGCTGCGAATAATCCACCAGCCAACGGAGATCGCAATGGCAAACGCAATCATAACAACTATAGCCATTATCAGCTGCACGGCGTTTTCTCGCTCACTGGCAATCACTTGTTCTTCTTCAACAAGTTTTGATGCTGCCTCTGAAGCGCTGTTAGCAACACGTAGCATATCAGCTTGAATAGTGTTTAATTCATCGTAAGTAGCAACTGTCGATTTAAACACTTGATAATAATGAGCTATATCATCCAATAAATCATTGAGTAAGGCTTGTGTACTGGCAGCAAGCATTATTTTCTTTAGACTATTAACATTACTTTTAAGTTGGCTAATTTGATTAGAAATATCGCTCTCTAGTTGCTTAGTAGGCGCAGTATTATAACGCCACACATTGACACGAATTTCTGCAAAATCATCCCGTACTTGCTTGGCTTTTAAAAAACGGCCAAACTCCGAAAAATCTGATTGATGAGTTGAAAAGTATTGCTCAATACTGTTTAGCGTCTCGTCTATGCCATTGATGACAGAATGAGCTGCTTGATTAACCTCATCGCGAGCATTGATTTGTTTTTTCTTAGCAGATACGAAACGTTCAAACAATTGCGTGAAATCGTTAATTCCCTGTTTTATTGTATTGACTTGAGTCACACTCTGCTCAACTGCCATTTGGCTTTTAGCCGCATTCAATGTGCTAATTGCTTCTTGCGCTTCGCTCAATACTTTTTTGGTGAAATCAGGGTTTTCCTGAATCATATAATCAGCTTGAGCCAATCGTGATGTATATAAACTTGCATCAGCAAATGTGAGATTTAACATTATGTCTGTTTGTGTTGCTTGAGATTTTAATGAAAATGAAGCGTACACACCCAACCCCAACATTAAAAACAACACAGCGGCAAACATTGCATAAAGTTTTTGTTTAATAGTCAATTTTTCGTATCCATTAATAAATTCAGTACGAAAAATATTATAGACAAAGATTGATAAAAAAATGACAAAAATTTCAATAAAACTATGTTTTTATTAGAAAATAGCCTAAATAAGGAAAACACATATTAACCAGCAGCAAACCCTTTATTCATAAAAACCATATAATCGTTTCTAGCTATATTTCCCCCATAAAACCAAGCAACTGATAACAATGCTCTTTTGGATGCTCTCGCTCTGAGAGGTTTATTTTTAATTCGAAAATCGAGTGCCTAATAAGAAATTATGGCCATAATATTTACTTTTTTGAAATTTATGTTAAAAATTAACAGGTGAATATAAAAACAATGTTACTTAGTATCGCGTTTTTTCACAGACAGGCATAGTTTGTAGTTATGCCTAAAATCGTTACCATGCAACAAAGTAAATATAATAAAAATCAAAGGACTATAAACATGTCGGCATCTCAGAACAACATAACTACTTACTGTAATAAACGCACCAAGCTCAGCCTTGCCATTTCTACCGCTCTATTGAGCCTAAGCTCATTGTCTGTTTTTGCGCAAAATGCGCCACAAAATGACAGCGATGTCATCAACGAAAAAGATGAGCAAATGGAAGTAATAGAGGTTTCTGGTATTAAGGGAAGCATTTTTAGTGCGCAAAACCTTAAACGTTACGCAGACACGGTTAAAGATGTCATAACCGCGTCGGATATTGGCGCGCTACCTGACAAATCGGTTACAGAAGCATTACAGCGTGTTCCCGGTGTGACCATCGAGCGATTTGCGTCTTCAGACGATCCTAAACATTATGCTGATGAAGGAACTGGCGTGCTTGTTCGTGGCCTAGACCGTGTTCGTTCTGAGGTCAATGGCAGAGATGCGTTTAGCGCGAACTCTTCTGGCGGGCTAAGCTATGAAGACTTTCCTGCGGAGTTATTAGGCGCAGTGGAAGTTGTAAAGAATCAAACCGCCGACCTAACAGCAGGTGGTGTTGCAGGTACCGTAAACCTCATTACCAGAAAACCTTTTGATTCTACAGATCAGTTAATATCATTTAATGCCAAAGCAAATTATGGCGATTTTAGAGAAGAAATCACGCCCTCTTTCTCTGCGCTATTTTCAGATAACTGGGAAACACAAGCAGGTAAATTTGGTTTCTTAATTGCGGCTTCATCGAGTGAATATAAAACCCGTGGTGACGGTGTTGGCTTAGGAAACTACCACTCTCGTGGTGACTCATTTGTGCCTACTCTTGACCAGTGGGGTGGTATTACGGGGATTGATCCAAATTCACCCGTAGATGGCCCTGCACTGCCAGGACAACCTGCTGGTAGCACATGGCATGTACCGGTAGCTATTCATATGAGCACAGCAGAAAATGATCGCAAAAGAAAAGGCTTAACAACCTCTTTTCAATGGGCAAATAGTGATGACACAATTATTGCAACCGTTGAGCATATTCGTTCAAAAGCTTCTTTAGAATGGAATGAAAGACAATTGGGTCAGGCCGCACAAGGTTTTAAAGGCTTCATGGGATCTTCTCAAAACTGGCAAGATGATAGCGAGAATGGCTACCCGCTCACGGTAGACGATAACTTTGTTACGTCGGGAGTTGTACTTGGTGTTAGCCCTGAAACCCCATTCTTTTACCGTAGTCGCTGGAACCATAATGAAAATACCGTTGAAGATACTTCATTTAATTTAAAGCTCAAACCAACAGACAGATTAAGCATGGAGTTTGATTACCAGCACGTCGATTCTGAAAAAGTAGTTCATAACTACAGTATGTCGGCACAAACTCGAGGAAACCATGTTCATGCGGTACTTCCTTATTACCTTGATACACGAGGCTCTAGACCAAGCGTTGAATTTTTAAGTGATAATATTTTAACTGCGGGCTGGTCACCCAATGAAGATTGGGACGGACCCGTTCCGAATACTTTTCTAGGAAGTGGTATGGAACAAGAAGAGCACAATACCGCTAAAGCAAACAGCTATAAATTAGATTTTAAATACGAACTTGATGGTAGCTTTACCAGCGTGCAAGCTGGTGCCTACTACTCAGATAAAGACCTAACAGTACGCGATACTGCTTATGAAGGCTGGTCGGCAATCGGCACGCCATGGATACAAGCAGACCGAAATGCTGCAGCAGCTATTAACCGCCCCGAACTTTTCGAACGTGTTGATTTCTCAGACTATTATCATGGCCAAGTACTGCAAGGCGATGTGAATAGCTTTCTTTTCCCTAGTATGGATCTGGTAAAAAATTACGCTGACTCACTTCGTCAAGGCTGCCAAGATGGTTGGCATAATGCTACCAATAGCGCAGCCAATAACGGTGTTTGCAGTGGCACATATGTGCCTTATGAAGACAAACCTAACCGTGTTGAAGGTCCGTTTGCAGCTCATAATATTAGCTCAACCAATGAAAAACGTAGCGAGTTTTATGTGCGTGCAGACTTTGATTTTCTCGTTCAAGACCTACCAGTTGTAGGTAATGTAGGCCTGCGTTACGTGAACTACCAATTAGAGTCAACCGGTGCATTTGTACAACCCATGGAAATAAAGCGTGGCGAGCCTGGCACCTCACTAAATGAAGTAATGCAACAACCTGAATATAAACGCTACTACGATATTGCAACTGGGGAGTCTACTTTAAGTACAGTCGAAGGCACTGATTACAGTACCGTTCTACCAAGTTTTAACTTTAGCGTGGCATTAACAGATGATGTGGTTATTCGTTTTGGTGCCTCTAAAGCACTTTACCTCCCTAACCTGATTGATACCCGAAATATAAACATCGTAAACCTTGATTATACTCGCCGCTTACAAACCCCTGGCGCTGATTATGACGAAGTTAATAATCCTGTTGTAGCTTTGGATGATATTGAACTGACAGCCCTATCTGGCAATCCTAATTTAAAACCTGAAAAGTCAATCAATACAGACCTTTCTGCTGAGTGGTATTTTGCCCCTGCCGGTTACGTTACTATTGGTTTATTCCATAAACGACTCGACGACATAATTCGCAGCCGTGCATTTGATTTAAATGCAAACTTCAATGGCGAAGACTATGCAATTTCGGCCTACGGACCAGCCAATACAGGTTCAGGTACTATTCGTGGTGCTGAATTCGCTTACTCTCAATTTTACGATATGTTGCCGGGTGCATGGAGCGGACTTGGTTTACAATTTAACTACACCTACATCGACCAAAACGGCTTAGAAGATCCCAATGAAGTATCGACCGGCACACTCGGGTTTGATGAAAACGGTAACCCAATCACTGACAACCGAAATACATTCCGTGTATTTAGTGGTTTGCCACTTCAAGGCTATTCAGACCAAAACATGAATATTGTCGGTATGTACGAGTACGAAAACATTTCGTTTCGTCTAGCTTATACTTGGCGCTCAGAATACCTGTTGACCTTAAGAGAGTCAGAAGAGTACGTGCCAGCCTATGTAAAACCAGCAGGCATGATGGATGCGAGCATTTACTACACGCTAAATGAACATTGGAAAATTGGTTTCGAAGCAAGTAATTTACTCGACACAGAAACTAAAACAGAATATCAAATGGACCAAGCAGGCACCCGCACAGATGCCCTAAGCTTTACGACCGACCGTATTTACGCACTTAGCGTACGAGCTACTTTTTAATTAATGTTAGCCCATCTGGTATTGATTAGATGGGCTTTAATAGTAAATGTCCACCTAGCTTTATTTGCCGCTAAAAAATAGTTAAAAATTTTTTAGTTAGTTCTGAATTCGAAGCTAAATATGCTTTATGTTATTAGCTATTTTTTAAGACTCAATGTGCCTACACGTTTAGTACTACTGCGCTTTGTTTGCGTATTTTTTGCAGAATGAGTTTTCGTTTGTTTTGAGTCTGTGCGCGCTTTTTTTACGTACTTCGAAAAGTCGCGCTTTTTATCGTTTTCTGCGCGAGGTTTTGGCGAAGGTTTGGTTTGCTGTTTGTTTTCATCAATGGAACGTTCTTCAGTTTTACCTGAGTTTGCAATGGAATTATTAATTTCAGCCATTTCTTGTTCTGTCAGGTGACGCCATTGGCCTACCTTCAAGCCTTTTAACGTCACATTCATGATGCGCGTGCGTTTTAGAGTCACAACTTCATAGCCTAGGTATTCACACATGCGGCGAATTTGGCGGTTGAGCCCTTGTGTCAATACAATCGTAAATTGCTGAGGACCAGTTTGTGTGACTTTACATTTTTTTGTCACCGTATCGAGGATGGGAATACCATTTGCCATTTTATTTACAAATTGGCGGTTTAACGGTTTATCAACGGTGACGACGTATTCTTTTTCGTGATTATTACCCGCGCGCAAAATCTTGTTAACGATGTCACCTTCGTTAGTTAGAAATATTAACCCTTCGGATGGACGATCTAAACGACCAATAGGAAAAATTCGCTCAGGATAGTTTACTGCTTTTACAATATTACTTTGAATTTTACGTTCTGTGGTACAAGTTATCCCCACAGGTTTGTTGTAAGCGATATAAACAAGTTTAGGCTTTGCTTTGAGTGCTTTGCCATCGATAAGTACGTCGTCGGATTCACTGACTTTAACGCCCATTTCAGGTAAGTTACCGTTAACAGTTACGCGACCTTCTTCAATATATTTATCGGCCTCGCGACGTGAACAGAACCCTGTTTCACTGATAAATTTATTTAATCGCTTTAACTGTGTCATAACGTACTTCTATTGGAATGGTAAAGCCGCTAGTTTATACCAGAATGCTTAGGCAAACCAGACGCAATAGAGGCCGTCTAAAAAGCGGATTCATCAATAGCCACATCGGCGTTTTTTTGCAGCAATAAGGAATGCAGCCGCTCAAAATCGAGCTGATAGGCAGTATTATTTGAACCGCTGAGCAAAAATGCGTCAAAGGGAATCGTAGACCAATCTTCGATGTCTCTTATCCAATTGTAATCGTTTACGTTTTGATTGGTGATCACGCCTAATAAAAACTTTATAGAATTATTATTCGTCCAATATGAGTGACCATTGTGATGATCGACCAGACTTATTAATGCCCATGCCCCCATCATAAAATGCCCACCGGCACTTGCGGTTAATCGTCCTTGTTCAATCAGTCTTAAGTTATCATCAAGCCAGTCCATGCCACCAATAAAGTACTGTTTATTATTTTTCTCTTTAACAGCATCCAGTGCGCCAAGCGCCATTAAGTCAGAAGCACACCAAATAACGTTTGTTTGAGGGTAGCGATGTAATAGCCTGCGCACTTTATCAGTGGCCTCAGTTTTGTTCCAATTAGCATACACCACCTGCTCTAGCTCAACTTGCTGATTTTTTAAAAAGTGCTTTAAGCCGTTACTACGTGTGTCAGATTCGGTGCCATAGTGGCCATTAATAGCAACAAAATGCGCTGTTTGACCTGCTTTTTGAGCACTGTCTAGCAGAGCTTTGCCAAGTTGTTCACCGGCTTTAAAGTTGTCGTGATACACTTCGCCTAACCAATATTTAAAATGCTGTTTTGGCTCACCGATTTGGTCTCGCTCAGCCCCTAGAATAGTTTCTTCTAGGGTAATAAACTTTACTTTGTGTTTTTCTAACAAACTCATCGACTGCTCAGCGCCACCTGGATAGTTAATTAAGACAACATAATCAGGTGTCGCATTGTATTTGAGGTATTGCTTGAGTTCTTCCAGTTGAATATGGCGATTCGCCCCGCCATAGATAATATCCAAATCGACATTAGTTTGCTTTGCGGCCGCCTGCATTACGTCGGTCACTTTTTGCCAAAATGGTTCTTCTTTAATGGATGGATTTACAAATAACACATTAAATTGCTCGACTGCGCACAGTGGCATTGTGCATAACATTAGTAAGCTAATTATCCAAAACCGCATAACATCCCCGAACAATTTTCTTTAAGTTAAGTGTAGTACATACAATGCGACTATGACGATAATTTACGCCATACATATTCACATGGACCATGCTTAAATAAACGTAAATATAAGGCACAAAAGCTCAGCTGAAGCACGGCAATAAAAACGCTAAGTAGCCAATAATCAATCCGATTAAAGGTAAGTACCCACGAAGGAAATACAACTCGAAAGCACAACAAAAAGATGACTGTTTGCATCAAGTATAAGGTCAATGACATACGACCTGCATTTTGTAAGACTGTAAATTTATTTTTATTATTTCCGACAAGCTTCACAATTAAATGGATATAAAGTAAAGCAGTGCTAAGGGCTGCAAACCAGTTAAATGGTTCAGCTAAAGCATATGTTAAAACGCTTGTGCTAGGCTCAACTATTAACCTTAAAAGCGTAAATCCAACGGCAGCTGGTAAAATAAAGTTAAGCTGCTTTGTTGTTAAACCGTTTACAAAAATGCCTTGTTTATAGAGTGCTACACCAATAAGCATAATACCCGCTGCCATCCATAATGTTATAAGCGGGAGCGCTATTAGCATCACAACAAACATGAGTATGTTACTCATAAACCCAGAAAAAAATGATGAATGCCAGTCTTGGTAAGCCTCTACAAAAGTATCTGATTCTCGTGTTAAAGGGCTCATATCTGGTTCAATAAAAGCCAGTAAAAATGAAATGACTGCGCCAAGCGCTAAAAATCCAATGCCTTGTTTTAGTTGTTGATTATAGGGTTGGTCAATAAACTTTAACGTTAACCAACCTGCACACGCATAAATTAATAAAATATCGCCAGCCCAAAGTAGAAGGCCATGTGCTAGACCAATAAAGGCAAGTATTTTTAAACGGTTATATTGTTTATCATGTAACTGAGGATGCTGCCGTTGAATAACTAAGCCTGCGCCAAATAACAGGCAAAAGAGTGTTCTGAATCGCCCATCAACAAAAATGAGATCGGCAGTATGAATTATATTATCAGATAAAGGTGGTTGTGTACTTGGCACGTATCCATATTCAAAAACACCGAAAAAATAGGCATTCATAAACATCAGGCCAAGTACCGCAATACCCCGTAAAACATCCATATTTATATTGCGCATAAATCACTTATAAGTTTTGCCGACAGCTGTCGCTCCAATTTACCGCATTTTCATAGATTTTGGGAAGATCTGCACTCTCAATATTAATATAAGCGACAGCTTGCTCTAATGCCCACCAACTGCCTGTTTCGTAAGCTTTAACAGTCTCAAGTATATAGTAGAGAATATTCTTTTCCTGCATCAATGCCGCATGGATATCATCAGGAAAAGGTAGTCTATCAAGCAGCTTTTCCATCGGTTGGTCAAGTATAGCATCCAGCAAAGAAAACAAACCTGTAAGAAACGCTTCGCCAGTGTGTTCTTTAGCGACTTGCAAGGCTATTAACTCACAAAAGCGTGCCCTAACAACACAAAGCCGAGTTAACTCGGCTGGTTTTGATTGCGCACTATGGGCGGTAATTATAAGACTTACAAACTTTTTCAGTCGTTCATTACCCAAATAAACAAGTGCCTGTTTCAAAGAACCTATCTTGCTTTTTATTGGAAATACGCCACTGTTAATCAGTCGCAACAGCTTATAGGCAAGCGCAGTATCAAGAGAAAACAAACCTGCCACTTCATTAATATCAGGTGAAGGTCGCATAACTTCGGCGTAAATCGACAACACTAAGGCGTAGTTATAGTTAATATCACGCTGTTGGATCATGGTTGGTTTTGCAAAAAAGTAGCCTTGAAAAAAATCAAAGCCCATTTCATAGGCTTTTTTATAATCTTCTTCTGTTTCAAGCTTTTCAGCGAGTAGTTTTATTTTTTTGTGCTTTTTTAGCTTATTAACGACAGGAGAAATTTCTTCGAAAGGCGTTTGTTTTACATCAAACTTAATCAATCGTACTAATTTTAAAAAACGGTCCCATTCTGGTTGATAAACGAAATCATCCAGAGCAAGCTTAAAGTTATTATGAAAAAGTTCACGACAAAAAGCGTAGTTTTCGTCTGTTGGCTCCATGGTTTCCAACAGTTCGATAACAACATCCTTATTAGGCAAAAAAGCGCATAAATCCAGTTTCAAAGACTCTGGACCAATATTAATTAACGCTTTTTTCCCCGATGTAATATGACGTGTACCTAAGTTGAGCTGGTTTTCCATAATGAGTCGCGCTGTCGCAGTACTCTCAGCAACATTCGGAAAACAGTTTTTTTCACTATCACGAAATAGTAACTCATAGGCGACAACTTGTTGACGACGATTAAAGACAGCTTGCCTAGCAACAAATACAGCCACTTTACCTACTTTTTATTTATTATGTAACACTAAGTAATTAATAGCTGAAATTGAAACAAAAGTCACCCTATTCCCAATAATAGTCCACTTTTTATTGATATAAGTTCGATAAATAATCTGAGGCGACTTGCTGCCAAGTAAAACGAGCACTTTTCGCTCGCTCGCAAATTGTACACCATAATTCAGAGTCTGTTTCTCTTAACGCTAATACCTCACTAAAACGATTAATGAGTGCACTACTTTGCTCGCTAAGATTAGCGCCTTCAAAACTAAAACCATTTTCTAAATCAACGACCGTATCTTTGAGCCCTCCCACACTATGAACAAGGCATGGTTGGCCTGCTCGCATCGCTAGCATCTGGCTTATACCACATGGTTCAAACGAACTAGGCATTAAGAATAAATCGCCTAACTGGTATAGGTATTCGCCTGTTAAGTGTGCGTACCCTTTTAAATATAATAAGTTAGTATTTCGCGCCATCGCCGCGGTCATTAATTGCTCAAGCGAGTCATCACCCGAGCCCAATATAATCATATAACCATGGTATGTGCTTAAACGAGCACACAATTCATCAATAACAGGATGTTGATTATAAGATTGCCGCAACAGCAAGGCTTTTTGATCCGTTAAACGGCCGACACTGGTTACTAATGGGCCTGAAAAGGGACGTGTTTTAAACTGTAAAAGCCGTTGATGCGCAATGTAGTGGGTTGAGTCAAGTATCGGACTTTTTGCCATCCATTGAAACAATGCCAACTCGGCATGCTGATACAGGCTAGCCAAAGTACAGTTATCTGGCTCTGCGACTGAGTATTCACAGCCATTGAGTATGCCAACTACTCGCCCTTCTTTATTGGCTGCCTGTAAGTCTTGCTCTAATCCTTCGCCACCAAAAAAACCATTGTCAGCATCACTTGCTTTAAGGACCTCTTGACAATAAGTTGGAGACACCAAGTGAACTTTATCAACTAAATTAATCGCTGTGCGCATCGGATTAAAACAATCTGGGTAGCGAGGATCACACAATTTTTGACCATCGTAGCCTAAACTTGGAAACCATGCTTCTAAGCTCGAGCTATCCCCCTTGAATGGACGAATACCTTGTAGAGCTAAATTATGAACCGTGTAGGCTAAAAAGAGGTTTGAAAAACGATTAAATCGCTTATCTGTTTTTAGTAACAATGCAACACACGCACTATGCCAATCGTGTAGGTGCAAAACATCTGGGGTGTTAATAACTCCTTGTAATAAAGCCTCACAGACTGCCGCATTGAACAGAGCAAACTTACTGGCATCTGTTGCAAATGGGCGGCCTATTTCATCATTACAATACACAGCACCGTGATGTCGGCTAAATTCCCAATGCGAAATAACAAGTTGCTTTATGCCCTGTTCCGACTGAGCTAGCTGCCAAACTTCTAATTGCTCTATTTTGCCTGCAAATGAAACCGATATAGTGCCTAGGTGCTGACGCTCCAAATAATGAAAACCATAATCAGGTATAACAACATCAACCGTTAAGCCTTTTTCAATCAAAGCCTTTGGGCAATCTCTAACAACATCAGCTACACCACCTACTTTGGCATTGGGTAAAGCATCATTCTCTGCAGCCACCATCAACACATACATGTTTGCAGTACTCCTTTTGAATATATTTAAATCATGCAGCCACGGCAATACGCGCTAACTGCATGAGCACGGCATTAAGCAAGACGTTTGTTATCCTGCTCTTGTTGCTTTAGTTTCTTTGCAAGTTCATGCAACATGTCACGGGTAACAAGCACAATGCCTTTTTTGGATACCCTAAAGCCATTCTCTTTATCGACCTTATGATCGTAGCCAATTTCCAGCCCTGCCGGAATTTCACAGCTACGGTCAATAATCGCGCGTTTGATTCGACAATTACGCTGAATTTTTGCACCGGGTAGAATCACCGACTGTTCTATTTCACAATAAGAGTGTACATGCACATTTGAAAACAACAGTGACTTTCTCACTAACGAGCCCGAAATAATACACCCACCTGAAACAGTGGAATCCACTGCCATACCGCGCCTCTCATCATTATCAAAAATAAATTTAGCAGGTGGAAGTTGCTCTTGGTATGTCCAAATTGGCCAACTTGGGTCATATAAATCAAGTTGCGGTTCAGGCATCACTAGCTCCATATTGGCTTCCCAAAACGAGTCAAGCGTGCCTACATCGCGCCAATACGGCTGACCTTCAAAGCCTGGATCTCTAAATGGGTACGCATACACATTATGCTCTTCGATTATGGCAGGAATAATATCGTGGCCAAAGTCTCGGCCAGAGCCCTCTGTTTCAGCATCTTTTTTTAGCTGTTCAAACAAAAACTCAGTATTGAAAACATAATTTCCCATTGAGGCTAAGCAAGTGCCCGGTTTGCCAGGCACAGAACTCGGGTTTGCTGGCTTTTCATCAAAGCGGCGAACCCGTTTAGTATCATCAACTGTCATCACACCAAAAGTATTTGCGGCTTCTTCACAAGGCACTTCAATGCAGCATACTGTCATATCAGCCCCTGTTTCTACGTGCTTTGCTAACAGACCGCCATAGTCCATACGGTAAACATGATCCCCAGATAAAATCATTACATACTTAGGTAGTTCATGGCGAATAATATCCATATTCTGAAAAACAGCATCCGCAGTACCACAATACCACTCATCACCATAACGCTGAGATGCTGGCAGTATTTCAACTGATTCTCCAAGCTCTTTCTTAAAGTGCCCCCAAGCACGATTCACATGACGAATTAATGAGTGTGATTTGTACTGAGTAGCAATCCCCACTCGACGAATTCCTGAGTTTATACAGTTGGACAATGGGAAGTCGATAATTCGATGCTTACCACCAAAGTACACAGCCGGTTTCGCTCGCCAATCTGTTAATTCGTGTAAACGTGAACCTCGCCCACCCGCTAAAATTAGGGCATACGTTTCTCTTGTTAAACTACTTATATATCGATTTGCATAACTTGGCATAACTCTCTCCGTCTTAAGTTAGCTACTTTTTTCTGTGTGTTGCTGTGTGCGAGTATCCAAAAGTGGTTCCAAATGCCATATGTCGTCACTGTATTGGCTTATGGTTCTATCGCTCGAAAACATACCACTGGCGGCCGTATTCAAAATGCTCATTTTGGTCCAATGTGATGTGTCTAAATAGGCTTGCTCAACATGTTCTTGCGCTTGTACAAAGCTGGCAAAATCATGGGCGACTAACCAAGGGTCGTGTGGACTTTTAATCGCGGCAATTATGTCGTCAAATAAATTGGGTTCAAAAAGATTAAAATGACCACTTTCAATGAGCTGCATCACTTTATATAAGCTGTCAGTTTGTTGGATAATTTGCTCAGGGTTATAGTGGGCTTTAATATCATCAATTTGTTCTGCGCGGGCACCAAATAAGAAAAAGTTGTCTGCACCAACCGCATCTCGAATCTCAATGTTTGCACCATCTAATGTGCCAATGGTCAGTGCACCATTCATCATGAATTTCATATTACCCGTACCAGATGCTTCTTTACCTGCTGTTGAAATTTGCTCTGATAAATCCGTTGCAGGACAAATAGTTTCCATAGCGGTTACGTTATAATTAGGCAAAAACGCAACTCGTAAGTAGGGCTGAGCGAGTGGATCTTTATTGATAACCTCAGCAACGTTATTAATTAACTTAATGATCTTCTTCGCCATGTAATAGCCTGGTGCTGCTTTGCCACCAAGTAGCACACAGCGTGGCACGATATTGTCTGTGTGACCTTGACGAATTCGATCATATAAATGAATGATATGCAGTACATTTAAAAGCTGGCGTTTGTATTCATGAATACGCTTAACTTGCACATCGAACATCATTGAAGAATCAAACTCAACACCACAGCGAGCTTTGACTAAGTCAACTAAACGCTGTTTATTAATGCATTTAACTGCTTGCCATTGTTTGTGGAAGGCTTCATCGTCGTAATAACGACGTAGCTGGCTAATTTTGCTGAAATCAGCAACCCAACCATCACCGATTTTGCTGGTAATTAGTGTGCTTAACGCAGGGTTACAATGAGCAAGCCAACGACGAGGAGTCACACCATTTGTCTTGTTATTGAATTTGTTAGGCCATAATTGATAAAAGTCATTAAATAAGCCAGCTTTCAACAGCTCAGTATGCAGGGCTGCTACACCATTGACGGAGTAGCTACCAACAATCGCTAAATACGCCATACGAATTTGCGGTTCGCTACCTTCTTCAATTAACGACAAAGCTTGTTGCTTGCCAACATCCCCTGGCCACGCTTGTGCAACCTCAGCTAGAAAACGTGCATTAATCTCATAAATAATTTCTAAAATACGGGGGAGTAAACGAGAAAATAATGACACCGACCACTTTTCAAGTGCTTCAGGTAAAAGTGTATGGTTTGTGTATGCCATTGTTTTTGTGGTAATTAGCCACGCTTCATCCCAATCAAGCTCATAATCATCCACAAGTAGTCTCATTAGCTCTGCTACCGCAATACTAGGGTGAGTGTCGTTTAACTGAAATACATGATGATCGGCAAAGTCAGAGAAGTCTTCACCGTACTGATTAACCCAAATATCAATAATGTCTTGAATACTGGCCGATGATAAAAAATATTGTTGACGTAAACGCAGCTCTTTACCGTTTTCGCTACTATCGTTGGGATATAGCACCATGGTAATTTGCTCTGCTAAGTTCTTACGTGCCACTGCCTCAGAGTAACTACCTGCATTGAACTCACTTAAGTCAAACTCATCAGTGGCTTCTGACTTCCACAAACGCAAGGTGTTAACTATGTCATTTTTATAGCCAGGGATTGGTACATCATAAGGTACGGCGAGTACGTCTTGGGTATCAAGCCACTGACGATGTACTCGTCCTTGTTTATCTGTATAGCTTTCTAGGTGACCAAAAAATTTAACCCGTTTTGACTGCTCTGGTGCGCTTAATTCCCACGGATGCCCTTCTCGTAGCCAGTTATCTGGTTGCTCAACTTGATGACCATTTTCTAGCGCCTGATTAAACATACCGTACTCGTAACGGATACCATAACCAATAACAGGCAGAGCAAGACTGGCGCAGCTATCCAAAAAACACGCTGCAAGACGCCCTAAACCGCCATTACCAAGCCCTGCATCGTGTTCAGCTTCTGCAACTTGTTCAAGCTCAGTACAATATTGCTGCAATGCTTTTTCAACTTGCTCATCTAAATCAAGATTCAAAATTGCATTGCCAAGTGCTCGCCCCATTAAAAACTCCAGTGATAAATAGGCAGTTTTTCGGCGCTTTTGCTCATGTATTTGCTGCTTGGTAACACGGCAGCGAGCCACCAGCCTGTCACGTATTGTTAATGCTAACGCATGATATAAATACAGTTGTGACTTGCCGACTTTGTCACGCCCTAAGGTGTAGTAAAAATGGCGTGATAAATCATCCTCTAAGGTGCTTTCATCAATAATTGGCGCGTCTTGCCACCCTTTTACAACACATGCTTGCTCAGCATTTTTAGTCATGACTTTAGTCCTCTGAATTGGCGGTAAAAACCCAGCTACTCATTGCAGCTATTTGTTGTTCCATATCTTCATTGGCGGATATTGGATGAATACTGCTAACAGCGAGCTGCCACTTCGCTTTTTCTAAATGAGGAAGTTGACAGCTAACAGCCTCAGATCCTGCATTTAGAATGATTAAGAGTGCTTGATGTGTATGTTTATCGGTTAAGCTATACATTAGGAACTGACGCTCAGCTTCATGCCAGTCGTCCTGTTGCATCGCGATACCTTCTTCGGTAAACCATGCTACGTCATACCGCGTGTCATCATCGTGCACAAAGAAACGGTGCTTAAAGACACTAAATTGTTTGCGTAAACGCAGCACATCGTCAATGAATCGAGTCAATGGGTGGCTTAATTGAGAATCTTTCCAAGCAAGCCAACTGGTGCGGTTATTTTGGCAATACGCATTATTATTACCGCCCTGTGAGTGAGCCATTTCACTGCCCGACGCAAGCATAGGCACGCCTTTGGAAAGCAATAACGTTAGCAACATATTTTTTTGTTGTTGTAATCGTAATGAGCTTACTTTTGCATCGTTAGTAAAGCCTTCAACTCCACAGTTAAATGAATAATTAGCACTATGACCATCACGATTTTGTTCACCATTAGCCTCATTATGCTTTTGTTCGTAACTGACTAAATCTGCAAGCGTAAATCCGTCATGGCTAGTAATAAAGTTAATACTATTTAAAGGGCCTCGTAAGTTATGCTCAAATAGATCGAAAGAACCATGCAAACGCTTTGCAAGTTCACCTATTAAGCCAGGCTCTTGTTTCCAAAAACGCCGAACAGTATCGCGGTATTGATCATTCCACTCACGCCAAGGCGCAGGGAAAGCACCAAGTTGATAGCCTCCTGGCCCAATATCCCAAGGCTCAGCAATTAACTTTACTTTATTAAGTACAGGGTCTTGGTTTATTGCCTGTAAAAATGAATGAGCTTGATTAAAACCATGTGGGTTGCGCCCTAAGATAGTCGCAAGATCAAATCGAAAACCATCTACGCCCATTATTTCAACCCAATAGCGTAAACTATCGAGTACCAATTGTAATGTGCGTGGAGAGTCGATGTTGAGCGTATTGCCACACCCCGTATCATTAATATAATGTGATGGTTTATCAGCCACTGTTCGGTAATAGCCTAGATTATCTAAGCCTCGCAGTGATAATAAAGGTCCATCCGTGCCAGCCTCGGCAGTGTGGTTGTAAACAACATCTAAAATAACTTCAATGTCTGCTTTATGAAGGGCTGCCACCATATCTTGAAATTCACTGACATCATCTTTAACCAAGTAATCTTTGTGGGGAGTAAAAAAGTTTAAGGTGTTATAACCCCAATAATTTTGTAACCCTTTGGCAGTAAGAAACTGTTCACTAATAAAGGCTTGTACAGGCAATAACTCCAAGCAAGTTACGCCCAACGTACGTAAATGCTCAATGAAACGAGGATGGCTCAACCCTAAAAACTTTCCCTGTAATGATTTGGGAATGTCTGGGTGTCTGCATGTTGCCCCTTTAACATGACACTCATAAATCACGGTTTTGCCCCAGCTGTGATTTGGCCTTTTACCCGAATATGGCGTAACTTCTCCGACACGCGATTTTGGCATATCAATGGCATTATTCACTTCACTTAAGGTGCCTACCGGCATTTGCCCATAGTGGCGTTCACTCCAAGTAAATTCACCGTAAAAGTCCTGCGCATATGGATCTAACAGGAGTTTGTGTTTATTAAAAAACAGTCCTTTATCAGGTGCATATTCACCATCGGCACGAAAGCCATACAACGCCCCTTTTTTTAATGGGCTTACCAAAAGTGTCCACACACCCCCTTCGTTCATATTCATCGGTAGCGTTAATACTTCCGAGTGACCACTACTATCAAACAGGCACAGTGACATATGCTTTGCCTGTGGCGCGTACACGGCAAAGTTTACACCTTCTTCAACAACGGCTGACCCCAAAGGCTGCGTAGAGCCGACTTCCAATCGCACACTATGACTCATGATTCACCTTTTTAAGGTAAATTGTGGCAAGGCCAGGTAAAGAAATACTCAAACTTTGTTTAAAACCATGACTTAGCGTCATTTGCGTACTTATTGTTTGATTTACCTCGCCTGTCACCTCTACACCTGAGCCAAAGTAATCTTGCTTATCGGTGTTAAAAATAACCTGATAATCACCCGCTTTTGGTACGCCAACGATGAAGTCATGATAGACCTGCGGGGTAAAATTGCTGATCACGATTACAAAATCATCGGCTTGTTTTGCATAGCGAATGAAACTAAAAATACTTTGCTTTGCATTGTTGCTATCGAGCCAAGCAAATCCAGCAGGACTGGTGTCTTGTTCGTACAGTGCGGGGGTGTTGCGATAGAGCTCATTTAACTCTTTAATGGTTTGCTGCACACCACGGTGACTAATATGTTCAAGTAAGTGCCAATCTAATGATTGGTCGTGATTCCACTCGTTACGTTGCGCTATTTCAGCCCCCATGAAAAGGAGCTTTTTGCCTGGGTGAGCCCACATAAAAGCATAATAGGCTCTTAAATTAGCGAACTTTTGCCAGTCATCGCCGGGCATTTTTTCAATAAGCGACCTTTTGCCATGTACAACCTCATCGTGACTGAGTGGCAAAATATAATTTTCACTATAGGCATAAACCATTGAGAAAGTCATTTCGTGGTGGTGATGCGCACGGTATAGTGGGTCTCGCTGCATGTAGTGCAGACTGTCATTCATCCAGCCCATATTCCATTTGTAGCCAAATCCTAAGCCATCATGATCAACTTGGCGTGTAACACCAGGCCATGCTGTTGATTCTTCTGCCACCATCATGATGCCAGGATTATTTGCGTAGCAGCGCATATTCACTTGTTTTAAACACTCAATGGCCCCGAGATTTTCACGGCCGCCATATTGATTAGCAACCCACTGTCCTTCTTCACGGCTGTAATCTAAGTAAAGCATTGACGCCACAGCATCAACACGCAGGCCATCAATACCAAATTCATGCAGCCAATACATCGCATTCGCAATCAAAAAACTGCGCACTTCAGCCCGATCATAGTTGTAGATATAGGTATTCCAATCTGGGTGAAACCCTTGACGACTATCTGCATGCTCATAAAGGTGAGTGCCATCAAAACAATGCAAACCATGCGGGTCACTTGGAAAATGCCCAGGCACCCAATCTAATATAATTCCTAAGTTTGCTTGATGACATTGATTAACAAAATAAACAAAATCTTCAAAGCTCCCATAACGGCTTGTTGGCGCAAATAAACCTACCGGTTGATAACCCCATGAACCATCAAATGGGTATTCACTAATTGGCATTAACTGTAAGTGGGAAAAACCAAGCTCTTTGGAGTAAGGGATCAGACAATCGGCGAGCTCTCGCCATGTTAGATATCGATTATTATTTTGACGCTGCCAAGAACCTACATGCACTTCATATATACTTATTGGCGCATCAATACTATTGCGCTTGGCACGATTAGCCAGTGCGTGCTTGTCAAGGTGCACCTCTGCCTTGATACACTGTAAAACAGAAGCAGTGCCAGGTGCCTGTTGCATTTTGAATGCAAATGGGTCCGCTTTTTCAAGTACTTCACCACTAAGAGTGGTAATCGCAAACTTGTAACATTGGTCTACTTTAAGTGCAGGAATAAATAACTCCCACACACCACTTGCAGGATGAAACCGCATAAAGTGGCGACTGCGTTGCCAATAATTAAAATCCCCAATGACTGAGACACTCGCGGCGTTAGGTGCCCACACGACAAAACGGACCCCTTGTACACCCTGCTGATCTGTAAAATGAGCACCAAAGTGTTTATAAGCATGCTCAAGGCTGCCCTCATTGAATAAATACATTGCCTGCTCGTCGAGTGTACTGACAAAGCTATATTCATCGTACTTTTGCTCGCCCCCTTGCTCATAGTTGACGTCAAGTTTGTACTCAGGAGCAGACTCTGTTTGGATTGTCGCAACAAACAAATCACTTTGCCCTTGCCTGTGTGCAGGCACTGTAAGTGAGTCGAGCACAACGGATACTGTTTTTGCTCCTGGTAAAAAGCAACGTACCTCATAACTTTCACTATTCACTTTATGTGGCCCTAAAAAGCTGAATGGATCTTTAAAGCAGCCCGCAGTTAAAGCCGTGATCTGTGCCTGATAAATCAGTGGTTGTTCAATGTGCTCTTGGCGGACACGACTTTGCATTTATTGCTTCCTTATGGAGATTAAATTGGCTAACAATGATGCTTTAGAATCGATAATATGCTTTGTCGGACGTGACAATAAACGCCGCCAATTTGGGTATTCTTGATCAGTGCCAGGAATGTTTACGGGCAATACTTGCTCGTCTAAATCATCTATTTGAATGGTAAATAACTGTGCAGGAGCCTTAGCAAGACATGTCGCTAATGCTTCATACACTTCTTGTGCCTGTGCATCAGGGCTTAACTCCTTAGCACTTTGACGATTAATAAAATGCAACATCCTTTGCTTTTCAATGTCTCGCGCAGCAATGAGTTCATAGCTCTCGGCCTCATCTATCAATCCATATTGCTGTTTTACAGTGATATCATAACCAGTCCACCAACCAGAAAATGGCGGGACATCATGATTAGCAATCATTAATAAACTATGCTGCGAAAAATGTTCAGCCGATAGGAACTCCCCATCCTGATCTTTTTCAAAATAAAACAAACCATTTGAATAAATAGCACTTGCTGCAAGTGCCTCTCTTACTTCATTAGGGACAACCCCTAAATCTTCACCAATTACGACACACTGATTAAGATGAGATTCTATTTTTAAAATGGCTAGAAGGTGCTCAAATGGGTAATAAACATAACAACCATCTTGCTGTCCTTGACTCTCAAAACACCACCATAATCTGCGTATAGCCATAACATGGTCAATTCTCAGCCCGCCTACATCTTCCATATTGGCGCGAATTAAAGAACGGTAAAATGCAAAGTGATCTGTACTGAGTTTTTGTGGGTCTAATGCAGGTAGCCCCCAGTTTTGGCCTTGTTCTGCCCAAGGGTCCGGTGGTGCACCAACATAAGCACCATGAGAAAATAACGCATATTGACTTTTAAACTCACTGCCATCTCCAGCGCAGCCCACTGCCAAGTCGTTTATTAAACCAATATCCATATAGCAATCAGCTGCTAACTGTTGGCAAAAGTTTAGCTGAGAGTGCGCAAGCCACTGTAAGTAACTTGCGTATCGGCTATCTTCGGCATCCAGTGTTGCTAGGCTTTGGCTATGTACGTTACAAAACTCGTCGAATTGGGCTTTACGTTCGTCCGATGCGGTATTGCAAAAGTATGCGTATAAGCAATTGAACACTTTATATTTAAAATCAGTAACTAAGGTGTAATCTATGAACTGTTCTGAGTTTATTGGCAGCTCAGCCATTAATTTTTCAAGCTCAGTATTGTGCTTTGCGTCCTCACATAGAGACACCGCTATATACAGCGGATTCAACAAAGCACGGCTGTTTGGGCTATATGGGCTTGCCCGCTCTGGGGTGTGTTCAAAAAGTAAATGTAGTGGGTTTAGTAAAATATAATCCATCCCATGGCTGGCCGCATCACGAATAAGGGAAGCCAAGTCAGCAAAATCACCAATACCAAAGCCTGCATGATTCACTAAACTGTAGAGTTGAATAGATAAACCCAAACGTCTTTTATCTTCAACTTGATAACATGTTTGAGGGGTTATCCAAAGTTGACTGCGACTGTGTTGATCTGCCACAGATATATACGCATCATGATAACCAATAGGCATATGCGGCACAGGTAGTGCAACCTCAATATAACGAACACCATTTAAGCCATAGTCACCTAATACATCTAAACCTACAAAGCTTTCTCTGTGAGCGGTTATTCCGAGTGACGGGATTGATAGCTCACAATGATGCTCAAGTAAGCGCTCATCTATACGCACTTTTAATAGTCGGTTTTCAGCGTTAACAAGGCTTACCGGCGGCAATAAATTGAGCCAATTACCTGCATCAAACGTAAAGTTTAGCTGTTCAATTGTATTTATGTCGTCAGTATGAATACCGCAGCAACGTAAGGCAGAAGCGCGAGTATTTTCATCGAAAACAACGTGCTCACCTGTGTACTTTGTATACTCGTAGCCAATACCATAAAGATAAAATAACTGCGAAAGTGACTGCATTAATGCACCTATTAAGCGCGTTGAGTGTTTACAACACTATTCTCAGTACCAAAAACGTTAGGAGTATAAGCGTCAGCTTGATGGTCGTTATCCCAAACATGACCGTTAATGAGGTAACGAAAGTGAAATTGTTTATCGAGCGGTAAACGCTGCTTGCACTTGAAAACCTGTTCTTTTTTGTTGTATTTCATTGGCACTGGCTGCCAATCTGTAAACTCTGCAACTAATTGCACATTTTCAGCATCAGGGTGCTGAAATTCAAAAGTAACTTCGGTTTCGTCTTTGGTTTTAAAAAAACGTTTACTTAACATAGTGGGCTCCAATTCAACCAAGTGGTTAATTAATCCTTGCCACAGTGCCGTGTTCAACTACTCAACAGTCGGGGCTGTGTATTACATGCGCTAAAAACTGCTTAAAAGAACATGTGCCTTACTTAGTAAATCAAATCTTTGTTTACGCATTATGACAGTGCAAAATATTTGCATACGCACCATAGCAGTGCACAAAACAAACAAAAACATGATTAATCAAACTTCTAACCTTAAGTCAGCAATAAATGAACCAATTTGAGAGTTAAAGTTATTATTTACTCTTAGTACTAAACTTAAGTAATTTCTCAGTAAAAAGTAGTTAATAAGTGAGGGTTGGTAAAGTGAATAAAATTGAAGTTAACTATGCAATTAAAAGCATTTTCTAAACACTCAGGGAGCTTATTATTGCACTAAAAAGCACAGCTTTTTTCCTATTTAATCATTAACAATCTAATTACATTACAAAAGGTTTGTCTATTTTAGTGACAAGCCATATACTGAAAAAATTAACTTATGGGTTGGTAAACAATATAATAGTGCCCAGGACGGTAGTGAATAATGGCCAATGCTCTTCGTATAGTATGCAGTTGTATGATAACCATAGTAGCTTTCTTGTATGGTTTGAATATTTTATTAGTTAAACAAGTTAACGATCTTTCTTATCAACCAAGCACAACTGTGCTTTCAACTTTTGCAAGCACCTCATCAAATATAGAGCCTGCCCCTTGGTACAACATCCTGTTAAGTGGTCAATACACGCTCACTCATAACAACCAAAATTACGTTGTCGTTAAAGCCGACACACAAACAGTCACGGCAATTGAGACAAAGCAGCTCATTACTTCAACTTTGATGGCACCTATTAATATTATCATTTTGTTGCTGTTAATTATTGCTATCACTTGGTTGGTCAGCCTAAGACGTCAAAGCGATAGCATGAAACAGACGATTAAAGAACTTAACATTCAAACTTCAGCCCTACTCTCCAGCCTAAACCTTACTAACACACATTCAGCTTCGCAATCTACCCTTTGTAATTTGCAAGCAAATGTTCATGCCTTGAGCGCGCACATTACCACCTACACTCGCGAGTCTCAGGCGAGTATTTGCCAAGACAAATTAACCCTACTGATAGACCGTCATGCATATTTAGAGCATTTAGCCAGACAACTAAGTGTTGCAGAGATAGATAAACTCAATTGTGCGCTTTTATTTATCGATTTAGATGGTTTTAAGCAGGTAAATGATTCATTTGGCCACAGCTTTGGCGATGAAGTACTTATTCAGGTAGCAGCTCGCTTAACGGGTGTGCTTCGCCATCACAAGCTCAATAATATTTCTGCCACCAGCCAGCTTGAACAAAACTTAGCTCGCTTGGGAGGAGATGAATTTTCTATCTTTATTAATCACCTGACCTCGAAAGAGCAAGCACTTGAAATTGCTAAAAATGTTTTAAAAGAAATCGAGAGGGATTTTGTGCTCGGTAATAAGCTGATTAAGATCAGCGCAAGCATAGGCATTGCAACCTACCCTGACAGCGCAGCGACACCTCACGCATTACTGCAAATGGCTGATGTGGCGATGTATCGTGCCAAAACTGATGGCCGTGGTATTTTTAAAGTGTATTCGCCTGAAATGGGCAATAAAATGCGTCGCTATCATTACTTACTTGAGGAAATGCGCCTTGCAATTGCCTCTGAAAATTTTCATTTATTTTTTCAACCGATCGTAGATGTTGACGATTGCGCAATCGATTATTTTGAAGCTTTGGTACGCTGGGAGCATCCAGTTGAGGGCGCTATTTCACCTGTTGAGTTTATTCCCATTGCTGAAGAATCGAATCTTATTTTAGAACTCGGCGATTGGATCATGCTTGAATCATGTCGGCAGATGGCTGCATGGTATAACGCGGGGATGAAGAAAGTTAAAATATCGGTGAATATTTCTGGCATTCAGTTAAAACACCGTGCAATTTATGATTGGGTAATGGCCAAACTTTCTAAAACAGGACTGCCAGCAACTGCTGTTATGTTGGAAATAACAGAGTCGACATTAATCACCGCAAGTAAAAAAATTATAAACGACCTAGAAAAATTACGCCGTGAGGGTATCACTATCGCCATTGATGACTTTGGTACTGGTTTTAGCTCTTTAAGCACCCTTGCTGACTTACCGATTGATGTAATAAAACTGGACAGACTGTTTATTGCGCAAGCCAATGACAACCCAAAATATAATAAAATACTTCACTCTGTCAGTGAGTTAGGCCATAAACTGGGGTTAAAGATTGTGGCTGAAGGCGTTGAAGAGCTTGCACAATTTGAGCTAGTTAAATCAATGGGTATTAGAAGTGTGCAGGGTTACTTAGTTAGCCAACCAGAATCATCTTTTAATGTAGGCCATAAAGTACTCCAAGATAACGTCAATTTTATTGCAACAACAGGCACAAGTGTTTGGAATATACAGAGACAACATTAATAAGCTATAATCACATTTAATATCTAAATCCCAATTCCTTGTTAATGTTGAAAAAAAGCCTATTAATTACACTAACCCTGTGCGTGACACTTACCGGTATTTTTATCGGTACATCAATTTATACTTTATACAGTAAAAAACGCTTATCTGTTGATCCTAAAGTCAAAGAAATATCAGGGATAGAATTTGATAAAAAGCATCGCCTATGGGCAATTAACGACAGTGGCGACCAGCCAAAACTGTATCGTTTAAATGAGGATGGCTCAATCGCAAAAGAAGTGTTAGTCACTAATGCCAAAAACATTGATTGGGAAGATATGACTCAAAATAGGTTCGGGCATTTCTTTTTAGGGGATTTTGGCAATAATAATAATGACCGAAAATGGCTAACCATTTATAAAATAGAAAATCCTATTGATATAAAAGGCAATACAACACAAGCTGAAATCATAAAATTCACCTACCCTGAAATGGATGGCAGCCCAATCCTCCCCAATAAACGTAACTTTGACTTAGAAGCATTTGTTGCTTTTAACCATCATTTGTATTTATTTACCAAAAACCGTACCGAGCCATTCGATGGCATTACCAATGTTTATAAAGTAGGTGACCATGCAGCAAATTTCGATGCCGAATTAATTGACTCATTCAAAACCTGTACAACGATGGAAAAGTTATGCTGGGTTACCTCTGCCGCATTAAGCCCTGACAGAAGTAAACTTGTTTTACTTGACTCGACTAGCATCTGGTTATTTGAAAACTTCAAAGGCGATAAGTTCTTCTCAGGTGATGTATCACGTATAGACTTAGGCATAGTCACTCAAAAAGAAGCCATCACATTTTACGATGACAACACCATCGTGTTTACCGATGAAGAATTTAAAGGTATTGGTGGCAATGCTTATGTGATTAAGTTAGACGAAGTTAAAAAAGTGATTATTAACAAAGCACCGCACTCTAAATAACCTTAACGTTTAAACTTCGTCTCTAAAATCACCGATGACGTTGTTCGCTCAACACCATCTAAGTTACCAATGTCATCTAGCAGGTGGCTTAACTTTTCAAGGTTTTGCGCTTGCACAACGGCAATCAAATCAAACTCACCACTAATTGCATAGAGCTGTGAAATAGCATCAATCTGCTTTAGTTCAAGATTCGTTTTGGTAGTCAATTTTTGTTTCACTTTAATCGAAACGTGGGCCGATACCATTTGGCTCAAATAAGCATCGCCATAATCTACGCTATAGCCTTTGATCACACCTGTTTCTTCTAGTTTTAACATTCGGCTTTGCACTGTTGAGCGCGATAAGTTAAGCGCTCTGGCAAGGTCTGAAATACTCGCACGGGCATTTGTTCTTAGTATAGATAATAGCTTTTCGTCTTGTGTCGTTATCACTTTGACTACTCTTTTCGTTAATTTGCTTTTTATTTTAGTCATTTTTCACAAAATAGCACTGCAAATTTAAGTTCCTAACCCAGATAATAGTAAAAATAGATAAGAAAAATAATTTCATCGTGCTTAATTAGGCAGGAACGGCTTAACTGACCTATTTTTTGCAATTTAACTTTTTTCATACTAAGCCATATTTAGGTGCAACAAATGCAAGTAACAAGAGAACTTTTTAACGACGTAATGGTACCAAACTACAACCCATCAGAGGTTATTCCTGTTCGCGGTGAAGGCTCACGTGTTTGGGATCAAAACGGTAAAGAATTTATCGATTTTGCAGGTGGTATTGCTGTTAACTGTTTAGGCCATTGTCACCCAGCGCTTGTCAATGCACTAAAAGAGCAAGGCGAAAAAATTTGGCACTTATCAAACGTAATGACAAATGAGCCTGCACTGCGCTTAGCTAAAAAATTAACGGACGCTACATTTGCCGATAAAGTGTATTTTGCAAACTCAGGTGCAGAAGCTAACGAAGCAGCATTAAAATTAGCGCGTCGCTGGGCATTAGATGTACACGGCGAGCAAAAAAACCAAATCATCGCGTTTAACAAAGGTTTCCACGGTCGTACATTCTTCACTGTTACCGTTGGTGGTCAAGCTGCTTACTCTGATGGCTTTGGCCCTAAACCTGCTGCTGTTGATCACTGTGACTATAACGATTTAGCTGCGTTTGAAGCACTTATCAGCGACAACACATGTGCCGTAATGATGGAGCCATTACAAGGTGAAGGCGGTATCATTTCGCCAACGAGCGAATTTATTAAAGGTGTTCGCGCGTTATGTGACAAACACAATGCTTTACTTATTTTTGATGAAGTACAAACAGGTGTTGGCCGTACCGGCGATTTATACGCATACCAAGGTTTAGGTGTAACACCAGATATCCTAACAACAGCAAAAGCACTAGGTGGTGGTTTCCCTATCGGTGCGATGATCACAACGGCGAGTATTGCAGAGCATTTAAAAGTAGGCACACATGGTTCAACTTACGGCGGTAACCCACTTGCATGTGCTGTAGCTGAAGCGGCTTTTGATACTGTTAATAGCGAAGAAGTACTCGCTGGTGTTAAAGAGCGTGAACAACTTTTACGCGACGGTTTTGCTGCAATCAACGAAAAATACGACGTATTTAGTGAAGTACGTGGTAAAGGCCTATTATTAGGTGCGGTACTTAACAGCAAATTTGAAGGCCGTGCACGTGATTTCCTAGTAGCAAGCACAAAACACGGTTTAATGAGCCTTGTTGCGGGTACAAACGTTGTGCGCTTTACGCCATCTTTAGTTATCCCTCTTGAGGATATCAAAGAAGGTTTAGCTCGCTTTGAAAAAGCGGTTGCAGACGTTGTAAACGGTTAATTCTAGTTGGCGTGCTGTTAAACCAGTGCGCCATCGGAGAGCAATGAATGCAAGTATTACGTCCTATCACAGCAAATGATTTTGCTGCGTTAAAGCAAATAGCGATGGAGTCTGGTCATGGGTTTACCTCATTACCTGTTGATGACACCTTGCTACAAGAAAAAATCGACCGCGCCGAGCAAAGTTTTGCAAAAAACATCAATAAACCACAAGACGAAACCTATTTATTTGTTTTAGAAGACAGTAAAACGGGTAACGTTATCGGCACTACAGCTATTGAAGCCGCTGTAGGTATGTCGGTGCCTTTGTATCATTACCATCTTGGAAAAACTGTTCACCATTCACGTACTCTCAACGTGTATAACACCGTTGATATTCTGAGTATGTGTAATGACTACACAGGCTGCTCAGAGATTTGCACCTTGTTCTTACGTGAGCAAAATCGCAAAGGTTTAACGGGTCGCTTTTTATCACGTTCTCGCTTTTTATTTATGGCCCAGCACAGTGAGCGTTTTGCTGACACCATCATCGCAGAAATGCGTGGTGTAAGTGATGAAGACGGTCATTCACCTTTTTGGCAGTGGTTACAAGAACACTTTTTTAGCATTGAGTTCCCGCAGGCTGATCATTTAGTGGGTTTAGGCGATAAAGTTTTTATCAGCGAATTAATGCCTAAGTACCCTATTTATGCCAACTTATTAAGCAAAAAAGCGCAAGCTGTGATTGGTAAGGTTCATGAAAAAACTAAGCCTGCACTTAAACTTTTAGAAAAAGAAGGGTTTGAGCACCGTGGGTATGTCGACCTATTTGATGCAGGGCCCACTGTTGAAGCAAAACTTGGCAATATTCGCAGTGTTCGTGAGTCACAAGTGTGCCCTATCACCATCGGTGAGCTTGCACATATTAATGAGAAAAGCTCAGATACATTAGCGATATGTAATCAAGGCGTGAATGACTTTAGAGCAACATTCACCAAACATGCTCATTATAACCACGCTAAGCACACGCTAATCATCAGCCAAGAAGTGGCAGATGCACTTAAATTAAAACAAGGGGATGCAGCACGGTTCTTCCGTTTGTAACCACTTAAGGAGTTTAAAATGAGTGTCACAACTCAACTTATCGATAACCAATGGCAAGCAGGCCTTGGTCATGATTTTAGCTCAATCAACCCAAGTAATGGCGAGGTTGTTTGGCAAGGTAAAACAGCCACGGCTGGGCAAGTCGCTGATGCAATAAAAGCAGCTCGTTGTGCGCAGCTAGGCTGGGCTGATATGGCCCTTGAAGAGCGTATTGTTATTCTTGAAAACTTTGCGGCTCAGCTTAAAGAGCACAGCGAAGAGTTTGCAACGATTATCGCCCGTGAAACAGGTAAACCACTTTGGGAAACACGTACCGAAGTAGGCGCAATGACGGGTAAGATTGCCATTTCAATTAAAGCTTATCACGAACGTACTGGGACCACAGAAAACCCAATGCCTGGCGCTAAAGCATTTATTCGTCATAAGCCACATGGTGTTGTTGCGGTGTTTGGTCCTTATAACTTCCCGGGTCACTTACCGAACGGTCATATTGTGCCTGCTATTTTAGCGGGTAATACAGTTGTATTTAAGCCATCAGAACTAACGCCTCATGTTGCTGAGTTTACCTTAAAGCTTTGGCTAAAAGCAGGCTTACCAGCCGGTGTCATCAACCTTGTTCAAGGTGAAGTAGACACAGGTATTGCTTTGGCCTCTCATCAAGATATTGATGGCTTATTCTTTACGGGTAGCTCCAATACAGGTCACCTATTACATAAGCAATTTGCAGGTCACCCAGGTAAAATCTTAGCGCTAGAGATGGGTGGTAATAACCCACTGATCGTAAAAGATGTCACAGATGTAAGTGCCGCTGTTCACGACATTATTCAGTCTGGTTTCATTACGTCTGGCCAACGTTGTACGTGTTCTCGTCGTTTATTCATTGAGAACTCGGCAAATGGCGATGCAATTTTAGAAAAGTTAATTGCTGCAACAAAACACATTAAAGTCGCCGACAGCTTCAGCGAAGATCAACCATTTATGGGTGCAATGATCAGCGAAAAAGCAGCCTTAGGTATGGTTGCAGCTCAGCAGCAGTTACTTGATATGGGAGCAACCTCGCTTGTCGAGCTTAAGCATCTTGAACCGGGTACTGGTTTTGTAAGCCCAGGTATTATTGATGTAACGGCTGTTAAAGACATGCCTGATGAAGAGCACTTTGGTCCGCTTATCAAGGTATACCGTTATACAGATTTCGATAGTGCGATTAATGAAGCAAATAACACCTCATTTGGTTTATCTGCTGGTTTATTAAGTGATGATAGCGATGACTACCAGCATTTCTTAAAACGTATTCGTGCCGGTATCGTTAACTGGAACCGACCAATTACAGGCGCATCAAGCGCCGCACCGTTTGGTGGTATTGGTGCCAGTGGTAACCACAGAGCAAGCGCTTATTATGCTGCTGACTACTGTGCATACCCTGTTGCTTCTGTTGAAGCCGATAAAGTTAACTTACCACAGACCCTTGCGCCGGGCTTAATTATTGAATAATTGTTTGGCGGCCTCGCCGCCTTAATTGAAGGAATTAAACATGCACACAGATGTAAACGCCCTATTTGAAAACCTATGGGACAACTATTTATCAGTTACGCCATCAGCGGTTAAAGTACATGAGTTACTTGGCTCTACACAACAAGATGACGTGATTAACGATCACATCGCTCTACGTACTTTTAACCATGAAAAAATTGGTTTAGAAAAACTAGCTGCGCACTTTTTAGCCGTTGGCTATAAAGAATGCGGCGAGTATCACTTCGAAGCGAAAAAACTATACGCTAAACACTTCGAACACTCAGATCCTAAGCAACCTAAAGTTTTCATCTCTGAATTACTTGTTGAGCAATGCTCAGACGAATTACAAGCTATCGTTAACGATATGGTTGAACAGATTGACGAAAACGCTGTAACAGCGGATAATTTCCTTTACTCAGGTACGCACTGGCAAGTAAGTTCAGACACTTACAAAAAACTGCTAGCAGAAAGCGAATATGCAGCATGGATGTCGGCGTGGGGTTACCGTGCTAATCACTTTACCGTGAGCATCAATGAATTGGCTAAATTCGATGATATCGAAAGTGTAAACCAAGCACTTAAAGATGCGGGTTTTGCGCTAAATACATCGGGTGGTGAAATCAAAGGTTCACCAGAGGTTTTACTTGAGCAATCTTCAACCCTTGCTGATGACAGCGAAGTTGAATTTAGCGATGGTGTTGTTGCCGTACCGAGTTGTTTTTATGAGTTCGCTCTGCGTTATGCAAAGCCAGATGGCGAGCTATACACAGGTTTTGTTGCAGCATCAGCAGACAAAATTTTTGAGAGCACCAATGCTCGATAAATAGCACATACCAATTCGCTTAGTGCAATAAGCGAGTTGGTACACAAGGAAATGTATGAGACTAATTGCGTTTATCGTAATTCTATTTACCCTAAACACAGCAACGGCAACAGAAAAACCCAAGCTTACAATTTGGTCTCATGCATATTTTGCCAGCGAAGCAGATAAACTCAGTATTAACCTCCACCTTGCTGCTGTCATAAAACCAGCGCTTTCAAAGACGTTTAATATAGATGTTGAATTTACTAATCATGCGCGCGTAATTAAACACCTATCAAGTAATGAGGCCAGTTGCACCTTTAACGCAATCAAAACCCCTGAACGCGAAGAAAACATGGTGTTTTCCAAAGTCCCCACCTATATGCATTTGCAACGTCAACTGTATGCACTTAAAAGTGCGTTGCAACCTAGCTCAGAGCCAATCTCTGTAGCAGAGCTACTCAAAAATAAAGGCAGCTTCGGTATTATTGGTTCAACCAGCTACCGCGAGCTCGATGAAATTTTTGCAAATAAGCACCACAACGTTGCAGCTATTTATGGCGAAAATGCCTTTTTACAATTAAGTCAGCTCCTGATCAATAAGCGTATTGATTACATTATCGCTTACAAACAGGCGCTAGAGGCTCATATACCCGCCCACGAATTAGACTTACTTACTTCACGACGTATTGCTGAATACCCTGAGTTTATAAACGGCTTTTTTGCATGTAGTAAAACAACCATAGGTTATCGTGCTATTGCACTGATTGATAACTTTATGAAAAGTGCAGAAATGGCAGCCTACCTTCAACAGTTACATCGTCAGAATAATCACCCAGATGATGCAAAAGCGATGCTTGATATTTACACACAAAGGTATGGAATACACTTTAAAAACAGTCACTAATCACACACCTTAAACTGAATAAAAATAAACCAAAAAAATTTTAAAATAATGCTTGCGCAAATAAAAAAGCAGATCTATTATCTCGCCGCTTCTTGATGATAGCCAATCCGAGTACATTACAAATCTAGTTTGTAGCAAGGCGATAGAGCAACTATCCAAGAGTGTATTTGATTGCACAGAACGTACTGTGCGCTTAATAACACTCAACTGACTTGGACTTCCATTTTTTTCCGAGCAGTTGCTTAATTGCCGGAGAGTAAAATGGCTATTTCAACACTTACACAAGACTTAACAATCAAAGTACCTGCAGCGTCGGTTGCTGCAAACGAGTCTACTGCACAACCATCAAATCAATTTATTGAGCAACTTGTTGCACAACATGGTGCGCCATTAATGGTGCTAGATTGTGAATCCGTACGCCACCAGTACCGTGCATTAAGTCGTGCTTTACCAGGCGTTGTTTTACACTTTGCATTAAAGCCACTTCCTCATGCAGCAGTTGTTCGCACGCTTTTAGAAGAAGGTGCCAGCTTTGATTTAGCAACCAGCGGTGAAGTTGACTTAGTCGCCAGCCAAGGCGTACCAAGTGATCGTACGATTCACACGCACCCAATCAAACGTGATCGTGATATTCGTGATGCACTTGAATACGGTTGTAATGTGTTTGTGGTTGATAACATCAATGAATTAGAAAAGTTCATTGCATACAAAGACCAGGTTGAGTTACTTGTTCGCTTAAGTTTTCGTAATACGGAAGCATTCGCTGATTTATCGAAAAAATTTGGTTGTAGCCCAGCAATGGCCATTGAAATCATTAGCTATGCGCAACAACTAGGTATTCGTATCAAAGGCTTGTCGTTCCATGTTGGTTCACAAACAGCGAGCCCAGCTAAATATGTAACCGCAATTGCTGCATGTAACCAAGTGATTAACGACGTAGCTGCATTGGGGTTACCTGCACTTAGTACGCTTGATATCGGCGGTGGTTTCCCAGTGCCGTACAATAAAGACGTGCTACCAATTGATGAGTTTTGTGCGCCGATTAATGATGCTTTAGCACAGTTACCAGAGACAGTTCGCGTAATTGCTGAACCAGGTCGCTTTATTGTAGCCAGTGCTGTAACCAGTGTTGCATCGGTAATGGGTCAAGCAGTTCGTGATGGCAAGCCTTGGTACTATTTAGATGATGGTATTTACGGCTCATTCAGTGGTTTATTGTTTGATGAAGCCTCGTACCCTATCGACTCGTTCAAACAATCAAACGAACGTGTTGAGTCAGTGTTAGCAGGCCCGACTTGCGATAGCATCGACGTAGTAAGTGAGTCAATCATGCTACCAAAATTAAACAATGGTGATTTAATCATCAGTCGTATGATGGGTGCTTACACACTCGCAACCGCAACAGATTTTAACTTTTTCAAACGTGCAGAAGTTATCGTTTTGAATGATGTAGTGCAGATTGACGCACTCACCGGTTAATCGTTTCCTCGACTAAAAGCATGTATGGCAACATGCTTTAACTCTTAAAATGCAGCTGCTCATTCCAGCTGCATTTTTTTATATATTTATTTAAATAAAGAGTGGTTTGTAGTCGTTTTCTAATTGTTCAAACGACAAGTTACCAATAAAACGTCCAAAGCTTAGCCAAGTTGCTAGGCCTCGTAAGTCTTTAAAGTGTGGTGGAATAAATTTAGGGTCTTCAATCACACCTAAATCATGTAGTTGCGATATCAGTCTAAAATCATCTATTGAGATTTTACCAACCAATAATAAGTGCAGTTGATCAATTCGACCTAACTGAATGGCAACTCGTATAAGGTTATACACCAACACGAAACCTTTGATATAAGCGATATCTTTGGTAAAAGGCAAGCCTGTTGCTGTACTGCCTCTAAACACCCGCTGAGTAAGTGTATAACTGTCGTCTTTACTCAAACCTTGCGCTACATAGTCACGATAAATATCAACAAACTCCGCACCATCAATAACCTTAGTAATACCTTGAATACGGTTCACTAACTTTGCTAAGCGTCGTGGCGTCGACTTTAAGGTAATAATTTCGGTCAATACCGCAAGGCCTTCTTGGGTAACCGTAGAGCTCGGTGTGCCTTTACTTAAACAAGTTAAATAAGGCTGCGCAAGACCGTTTTGGGTCGTCCCTACATGGATCCAGCCTTCATGCACTTCAAGAATATCAAGCTCACGCTGTGAAAACTTAACATCTTGATTAAGTTTAATATTATTTGCACCCGCTGCAGCGTCACTAACAATACCGTCGCTCAGAATGACCTCAACATCGATACCCGGCATTGTTTGTGACACTTGCGATGCTAAAATTTTCACTGCATCTTCTGCATCAATATTTTTGGGATCATCAGGTAATATATCGGCATCAAGCATACTCTTTAGTGGCTGCTCAAGCATGGTGGCAAGTTCGGCAAGTGAAGGCTCTCCAGCATGAAATAAATCTTTTGGATGACCAAATAGCTCAACAGACAAATCATGAAATTCAGGCGTGCCACGATACTCAATCATACTAAGTACAGTTTTATATTCAGTACACATCTTGCTCATGTATTGGGCAATCGGATTGAGTTGCCCTAACTGGCTGATGATATCGCGATTTAAATCAGAGAACGCCCGACGTAACTCACTTGGTACAAAACCAAGATCACGTTGCTGGTAATAGGCTTGATCAACCGTTGGGTTTTTCTGGCATTTGTGCTTAAAAAACTCTTCTTTGATTTGTTTATCCCAATTAATCGCATCAAGAATACGAATGGGTGTTTGCAGTGCGATTAATCGGTCAGATAACTCGCGTGTTTTTGCTAATAATGCCTTATCTATCATGCTCTAGGCTCACTGTGTAATGAGCCTAGAGCATAGGCTAAATTTGTATAATTACAAAGCTAAATTAATCGGTTTTTAGCTAAAATTTAGCCTGTGTAGTGGCTAACTTTCCATCGTTGTAGATAAGTAAAGTTGGTACCGAATTAATGCCATTTTCGAGAAATAAATCGTTACCATAATCGATTGAAACCGGCATACTTGCAGAGAATTTATCAACATATTCTTGCACTGCACTTTGATCGGTCCATAGCTGGCTCACTTTAACCTCTACATCAATCCCTTGCTCTGCCAACTTATTAACATGTTGCTGCGCTAATACACACTGCTTTGCCATGGCAGGGCGAGTGTCGGCTAAGTACCAGTCGCACCACGTTGCGGTAAATAGTACTGCTTTTTTACCTTTTTTCGGAATAGTCAATGGAGTCGCTTGGCCTTGTTTTTCGCTAAGCAGTCGTGCTTTTTCAACTTTGCCATTGTGTGATAACAAACGTAATGTGTTATCAAGCGATTTATCGGCTTCGTGGCCTTGAAAAATCACTTTCTCATCGCTATCAATTAACACATGAAAAGGGGTGCCCATAAACTCATAATGTTTCGCAACTTGGCCTGTGTGATCGGTAAATAGAGGCATGCTAAGTGAAAAACGTTCTTTAACCTTAGCAACAGCGTGTGCATCATCATTTAGGTCAATATTAATAGCTACAAATTGAATTTTATCGCCATATTGCTCATAAGCATGCTGAAAATGCGGCATCTGCTCCATACATGGCTTGCACCACGTAGCCCAAAACTTTAAGTAAACTGGTTTTTTGCCTAAGTAACTGCCAAGTTTAACAATTTGCCCTGCTTCATTTTCTAAAACAAGGGGGGTTGTATTCGCCGATATTCTTTGGCTTAAAAGCAACAAGCCTGTTAGCAGTACCAAAGGAAAAAATTTATATTTCATTGTGCGATCCTCAAATAAAACTTAGCTTAAGCGTAAGGTAAGCCAAAAGATTGTAAATTTTCGACATCAGCCATGCTAATGTCATTTTAATGATTTATCGCAAAGTAAAGCTTATTAACACTCAAAACATTAAGAATAGCACTAAACTTTTTATAGATAGTAAACGTATTACATCAAAAAGGAGTCATCATGAAAAACGAGTTAGACGGTAAATTAATTCTTTCTGTGTATGAGAAAATTATTCAACACGGTGAAGATCACGAAGACGGTAAACTCTACGAAGGTATTTGCGCTTTTTCAGATATTGATGGTTATACAGTATATCTAAAAGGCAGCGGTGTATTACTACGCTTTGGTTTTCATAATACCTATCACCTTGACTATCAACACGAAAAAAACAAAGAAGACTTTTTAAAGAAAGTGCTTTATATCGCAGAAAAGGAACTCTAAATACATAATGAAACGACGGGTAAAAGCTGAGTCAAAACAACAGGCTGTATTTATCAATGAGGTTATTAATGAACTTAAATCTAACCCAGATAAGTTAGATATCATACGCGATAATCTGAGTTACTATCGTGAGCAACAGTTTCTTAAGCGTGGTTTTCTGCTGGCAATAGAGCGCTTTGATTGGGTGTTTGAAGCAAGCAATGATGTAGAGCAAATTTGCGCGCAAATTCTAGCTGATGATTATATTGGTAAACGTTTGCGCCGCTACCCCTTGCTGTACAAGGGTGTCATTGAGCGTACCTAGAACGATTCCCACCGCTAAAACATGATCTGTCCGGCAAAAAATGCTAGGTTAGCGCCATTTTGAAAATACGAGAACTGGACATGTCAAAAACAATAAACTCTCACAACACCCATGAGGGTGGTAACAATGGGTTATTTAACCGATTTTTAGCCACTGTTGAATTTCTGGGGAATATGTTACCCCACCCTATTACATTATTTGCAATGTTCTGTGTTGCGATCATCGTATTCAGTGGTATTGCCGATTGGTATGGTTTAAGTGCCATCGACCCACGCCCAGAAGGTGCTGCAGGTCGCGACCCTGATGGTGTAATTGAAGTTGTAAGCCTACTTAGTGCCGAAGGCCTACAACGTATTGTTACTGGGCTTGTGACTAACTTTACCAGCTTTGCGCCGCTTGGTACGGTACTGGTTGCTTTGTTAGGTGTTAGTGTTGCAGAGCACTCTGGCTTACTTTCGGCAGCTATGCGTGGCATGGTAATGGGCGCATCTAAACGCCTAGTTACTTTTATGGTGGTGTTTGCTGCGATTTTATCAAATACGGCATCAGAACTTGGTTACGTAGTACTTATTCCACTCGCTGCAATGATCTTCCACAGCCTTGGTCGTCATCCGCTTGCGGGTCTTGCTGCCGCATTTGCGGGTGTTTCGGGTGGTTACAGTGCCAACTTATTATTAGGCACCATTGACCCTTTGCTAGCCGGTATCACAACGCCTGCAGCACAAATGATTGATCCGAACTACCAAGTTGGCGCTGAAGCAAACTGGTATTTCATGATGATTTCAGTATTTTTAATCGCTATTTTGGGTACTCTCGTTACTGAGAAAATCGTTGAGCCGCGGCTTGGCAAATACAACCCAGAAGAAGCTAGTAATGATTTACCAAAAAACGACATTGCCGGTTTAACCGATAGAGAAAAGTCAGGCCTAAAGTGGGCTGGTGTTTCATTGTTAGTGGTTTCATTATTACTTGCATGGACAATTGTTCCTGACGACGGCATTTTACGTAACCCAGAAACAGGCCTTGTAGCACACTCGCCATTTTTAAAAGGCATTGTAGTATTTATCTTTGTGACTTTCGGTATCCCAGGGTTTGTTTACGGCCGCGTTGTTGGCACCATGAAAAACGATAAAGATGTCATCGATGCCATGAGTAAAAGCATGAGCTCGATGGGGATGTACATTGTGCTGGTTTTCTTTGCAGCACAGTTCGTTGCCTTCTTTAAATGGACCAACTTAGGCACAATTTTAGCCATTAACGGCGCTGCTCTATTACAAGCGCTAAACCTAACTGGTCCTGAAGTTTTCGTGCTATTCATTTTAATGTGTGCGCTAGTAAACTTAAGCTTGGGCTCTTCATCAGCACAATGGGCTGTCACTGCACCAATCTTCGTACCAATGTTAATGCTTATAGGCTATGCGCCAGAGACTATTCAAGCAGCGTATCGAATTGGTGACTCGGTAACAAACCTTATTACTCCAATGATGAGTTACTTTGGCTTAATACTAGCTGTTGCAACTAAGTATAAGAAAGACATGGGGATTGGTACACTGGTTGCGACCATGCTTCCTTACAGCATGATCTTCTTTGTGGGTTGGGTCGCGTTATTCTACTTGTGGGTGTTTGTACTGGGATTACCAGTGGGCCCTGAATCACCGATTTATTATCAGCCTTAATTAGCATCTCTTCAGAAGAAAAAGCCAAGCACTCGCTTGGCTTTTTCCCCCCTGTGTAATTACCCTTGTGGTACTCAGCTTTATAGTAAAAGTCAGTTAGCAGCTTCGAAAATACAGTTTGACTTTAATCAAATTTAAGCCCATTTTTTAAACACAAGCTATGTAAACAGACTATATTCTTATACTGCTCAAAGACATAATTAATAAACAAGGACGCTACACATGAAGCCTCACCTCGCACTCGCTTGGTCATTACTCGCCTTAACGGCCTGTGATGAAGCCCCAGAACAAACAGCTAAAACACTGCCACTGCAAGTTAGCGCTGCAGATGTCATTTATTATGGTGGCGATATTCTTACAATGACTGGCGATAAACCAGAATATGCACAGGCAATCGCTACCCAAGGTGAAAAAATTATCTTTGTGGGTAATAAAAACAAAGCGCTTGAGCATAAGTTTGGCAAAACAAAGCTGGTTGATTTACAAGGTAAAACCTTAATGCCTGGTTTTGTAGATGGCCATAGCCATGTCTATGGTGTTGGTTTACAAGCCATGGTTGCCAATGTCCTACCTAGCCCAGATGGTGATGCCAATAGCGTTGAGCAAATAGTCAATATCCTCACAGCGGCACAAAGTAACCCTGACTACACTACATTTATCGAAAAAACGGGGGCAATTTTAGGCTTTGGTTACGATGATGCTGAGCTTGATAGGTATCCAACTAAAATGGATTTAGACCTAGTTAGTAAAGATAAACCAGTGATTATAATCCACACCTCAGGCCACTTAAGTGTTGCAAACAGTAAAGCATTAGCCATGGCTGGCATTGATGCCAGCACTGAAAACCCTGATGGAGGACTGATACGCCGAATGCCTAACTCACAAGAGCCAAGCGGTGTACTCGAAGAAAACGCACACTTTGGTTTACTGTTTAAACTCATGCAGTCTTTTGATCCTGAGTTACAAGATATGATGCTTGAAAAAGGCCAGAAAATGTATACCAAATACGGCTACACAACAGCGCAAGAAGGCCGTGCAACCCAAGAAGCTTATGATTCAATGGTAAGAGCATCAAAAGCGAATAAGTTCGTGATTGATGTGGTAGCTTATGCGGATATGGCTACGAGTAGCAGTTTCATGGACTCAACCTATAACAGTAAAAACTACACCAACCATTTTCGCATTGGGGGTGTAAAACTTAACTTTGATGGCTCACCGCAAGGTAAAACCGCTTGGTTATCTCATCCTTATTTAAAAGCCCCTGAAGGCCAAGACCAAGGCTATGCAGGCTATCCAACTTTTAATGATGCACAAGCTTTTGAATATGTTGAAACAGCCTTTGCCAATGGCTGGCAAGTTATGACTCATGCGAATGGTGATGCCGCCATTGAGCAGTTTTTAAATGCTGTTGAAAATGCGAATAACAAGCTTGGCAAAAAAGACCGTCGTCCTGTACTCATTCATGGTCAAACAATTCGTCAGGACCAAGTTAACCGCCTTAAAGAGTTAGGCGTTTTTCCATCACTCTTTCCAATGCATACTTTCTATTGGGGCGATTGGCATGTAAATTCAGTGCTTGGCCACCCCCGTGCAGATTTTATTTCACCCACTCATGCGGTTCGCGAGCAAGGATTAATGTTTAGCACCCATCATGATGCGCCAGTTGCACTGCCCAACGCTCTTCGCGTATTAGATGCAACGGTTAACCGCACTACTCGTACTAATCAAGTATTAGGTCCAGAGCAACGGGTTTCTGTGTATACAGCATTGCAAGCAATGACAACATGGCCTGCGTATCAACACTTTGAAGAAACCTCAAAAGGGCAATTAAAACAAGGGATGCAAGCGGATTTAATCATTCTTGATAACAATCCGTTGAAAATAAAACCTGAAGAGCTCCATAACTTACAGGTGTTAGAAACTATTAGCCGTGGTAAAACCGTCTACAGTAAAAATTAAATACATTTAAAGGAAAAATATGAACAAGTTAATACAATTAGTATTTACCGCTTTGCTGTCATTTTCAGTGCTGGCTACACAAACAGTCATCACAGAGTTGGATATTTTAAACCTTAAAGCTCAGTCTGAATATGTATTGACCTCAGGTCAGCCAAATCAAACTGATTTTGCAAAGTTAAAAGAGCTGGGGGTTGAAAACATCATTAACCTACGTGGAGATAATGAAACTAATTGGTCTGAGCAGGATTTAGTGACTGAGCTTGGCATGAATTATTACCATATTCCTGTGCAATCGAAAGCTGATATTACGATTGAAAATGCCACTAAACTACAAAACTTGCTCAATGAACATCAACAGCAAACAACCTTGCTTCATTGTGCTAGCAGCAACCGTGTTGGTGCACTTGTTGCGCTTTACAATGCTATTACCTTGAAAAAGCCAATTGATGAAGCTGTCGAGATTGGAAAGCAATGGGGCTTAAAAAGCCTTGAAGGGGTTGTACGAAGTAAAGTAAACGAAGAAATTGGTCAGCCCTAAGCTGACCAACTTTTAAATGAAACTAAAGCTGCCACGCATAACTTAACTTTGTAAAAAAGGTTCGTTGGTCTCTTTCTAGTCCTTTAAGAGAGTCATCCTCATACCCTCTATCTGAGTAACCTAAGTAAAATAAAGTTTGGGCATTAATTTTGTAGGAATAGACCAGTTGACTACCATAGTCACGATTCGTTTGGCTTACATCATAAAGATAAGCTTCATGATTTCGATCCACATCTTCAAATTGTAAAACGAGTTTCAGCATCGAGCGCATATTAAATTTATAATAAACTCGCAGATCCGTTAAGTTAGCGGTATAAACACGGTCGTTTTGTTCGTTATCTAAATAACTGTAACTGTGCTCTAATTGAACCTGCCAATGGTCGTTAATGTCCCATGTCATTTCTGGTTCAATTCGTACCATGGTGCCAAGGGCAGCATTGCTATAATCTATTTTGCTACCATATTGCGCATACAATAAGAAACGCACGTCACGAATAGGCCTAAAACCACCGTAGATATAGCCAATATTTTGATTAAAGAACTCACCAGCATAAAACTCATTACGGTGAATAAAACCAATTTCTGTTTGTGACTGCATTTTGCCTTTAAAAGTAATAAAGCCATCGTACTCTTCTTCGAGTAAATCACCATTTTGCGCCCACGTTTTATCCCACTCAGCATTATAACTGTACTCAGTAATTACATCCTCAGCGTCACGATACCAAGTTTGACCTCCACCAAGTTGAACTTGCTCATAGTCAGCCTTTGCCTGATAACCTAAGTCAGAGCGATAGTCTTTGCCTATATTTTCATAGTTTACGTAAAGCTCGTAGTCACGTTTATTGCGGCTAAACTCAATATTGTAGGCTTCGTCTGATTGATTTTTTTCAAGACCATACACATCAACTAAATAATCAGAGTTTTTCGTGTCTGTTGTTACAGCTTGGTATTGAAGACTATCGGTTTGATTAAACCAATAGCTACCATCAAGGGATAAAACCGTGTTGTGATAATCACCACTTTCACGGTGTGTTGTCATAACCCCAATCGTCCCCTTTTGGCCTATATCAAGTTGATAACGTCCTACAGCTGAATGTGTTTTATCACCAAGATTGGCAAAACCAGAGCCTTGGTTAGTCGGTAGCAAAACGCTGGTATTTTCATCATCCGCATACATAAAGCCATAGCTATGCGTCCCTGTTTTACCTGTTAACTTAACACCGACTTCTGGCTCTGCAATGGTACGTGTATACAGTAATTCAAGTTGGTTAGTGTCAAAGTAAGACGCACCATCTAAGAAGAATGGACGTTTTTCGGCGTAGTAAATTGAATAAGTGGTATTCACATCAAGCTCAAGTGAGTCAGCCTCAACTTGCGAAAAATCAGGATTAATTGTAGCGTTAATGACCGCATCTTGAGTCACCCCCCAACGCAAATCAAGGCCAGCCTCAGTGTCGATATCTCCATTTTGCCAATCTCCTGGCACAGTGTCTTTTGTATCATGGCGAAGTGCTGTTAATGTCGGTGTGAGCTGAATATTTTTACTCTCACTCATATTCCTAAAACCAGTTAATTTATCAAATTGACAAAAACTGCACTTAACATCACGGTCAAAACCGACATTCGACATTTGATAAAATACGTCTCGCGGGTAGTTACGCCAAACAGCAAAGCTCCATGTTAATTGCTCTTGGTTTTTAGGAAAACGTAATGCAGTAAAAGGGATCCGCATTTCCACCACATAACCGTCTTCAGTGATCTGCCCTGCACTATCCCAAATTGCATCCCATGAAGGGTCTTCAACCCAATCATCAATGTCTGTCATACGCATATCCCCTTGAGCACCAAGCGGATTTACATAAAACTCATACCCTGTACGCTCGTCGTTAAAGGTATCGATCATTAAGGCGACATTGTCATCTTGCCACAGCGTATCACGGTCCCGAAGTGCTGCACGAATTTGACTAGGATCATTATCTTTGGCAACAAATCCAACATACAAATACTTACCATCTTCATACATATAAGCATCAGTTTGTACAGGTGGCTCACCTTTTTCATTGGGTTCGTTTTGATATTTAAGAGGTATCTGGGTTGCGTGCTGCCAATGTGCTTCGTCCATGACACCGTCAACACGAATAGACTCATTGATATGAGCTAATGAAAATTCGACTTTATCATAAGCAACAGCTTTGAGGGGTACATGTGCAAGGCTAAAAAAAATGCCAGGTAAAATAGCACGGGTAATTATTTTTCTTACGTACTGCATAAACATCCATTTAAATACAAGCGTGACCTTCACGCCATTTAATTTTATCGAAAAGCGATTGTAATTCAACGAGGTAGACTTGTTAATAATTTTGTCGATAAAAATTAACAAATACGCAATTTGTATTAGTTTTGAGCAGATAACAAAAAGCCCCGTAGCGTATTCGCGACAGGGCTTTTTAAAATTAACCAAAATTCAATTAGTTATTTTTTTAAGCTTAGTTTTCCGCCTTTTAACGACTTACGTACCTTGGCAATCCGCGAGCGATTCTTAGCACGTGCTTCGCCTGTCGCCTGACCAGACGCCTTGTTTGTACGGCTGCGGCGTAAATGCGATGGCTTTTTACCAATTTTATCAATCAGTACATCACGACTACTGACTTCATAGCCAGGCAACACAATACGTTTAATACGCTGGCCGATTAACTTTTCGATATCGAATAGGGTATTTTCTTCTTCGCGGCTAACGAATGAGATAGCTTGTCCTGGTTTACCAGCACGGCCAGTACGACCGATACGATGTACATAATCTTCAGCAAGCCAAGGCAGGTCAATATTAATAACACGTGGTAAGCCTTCTATATCAATACCGCGGGCTGCCACCTCTGTTGCAACTAATACGCGAACTTTACCTTCTTTGAACTCACGTAATGCACGACGGCGATTGCCCTGGGTTTTGTCACCATGACATACAACTGCAGGAATACCATCAAGGTTTAGCTCTTCAACAAGCTCATCAGCGGTTTCTTTCATGTTTACGAAAACCAAAACCTGTTGCCAATTTTTCTTACCAATAAGCTCAGACAACAACTCTTGTTTACGACGCTCTTCAACTGGATAAACCACGTGCTGAACGGTTTCGGCAGTACTATTAGTTTGGTCAACGCGGATGATTTCAGGTTGTTTAAGTATTTTACTTGCGAACTGCTTAATTGCGGCAGGGAACGTCGCCGAGAACAGTAAAATCTGACGAGCTTCATCACAGCCATTAATGACTGTTTGCATGTCATTAATAAAGCCCATATCAAGCATGCGATCAGCTTCATCAAGCACAAGGTGTTTAACACTTGCTAAGCTGATATTACCTAAACGTAGTTGATCTAATAAGCGCCCTGGTGTCGCTACGACAATATCAACACCTGCTTTAAGATCATTTGCTTGGCCGGCTAGGTTAACTCCACCAAATAAACACACTGTTTTTAACTCAGTGTATTTTGCAAATGCTTTAAAGTTATTGGCAATTTGCTCTGCAAGTTCACGAGTTGGCGCAAGCACTAAGGCACTCGGTGCATTATTATCACTCAGTGTGATCTCTGACAGCTTTTGAATAAGAGGCAGTGCAAAAGCAGCTGTTTTACCCGTACCAGTTTGCGCACTGACAAGTACATCTTTGCCTTTTCTTATTGCAGGAATAGCACTACGTTGTACGGGAGTAAGCGTTTGGAAATTAAGTTCTTCTAACGCCTGAAGAATCTCAGAAGAAAAACTAAATGATTTAAAATTCATGCTGTATAACCTGCGGCCATCTTATCAAGGGTCGCAAATTATACAGAAAAAAAATGGTTTTAGTTAGTTATAACTTAACTAAAGTGCCTTTTAATGCTACGCCAGCGATAAAAGTACCCGCACCACACTGATATTCAGTCTCACTCACAAACTCGCGCTTTTTATAATAAGATTGAATATTCACGACTGCATTCATGCCTTCACGTTTAGCACGCTCTTGTAGAGCCTTAAGCGCACTTAACATTACCCACTCACATGCTTCGCGGTCACTTTTGTTAAACGCATTGGTTTTTTTATTTGTTATCACTTCACCATAACTGCTTTTGATTTTGCTATGGCTTTGACTGGCAAAATAAAGAGGAATATCAAGCAGCGCATTTTTTGCTTTCGTCGTTTGCAATAATGCTTCAACTGGTAGCGTTTGCAGATCATCGCGCGCAGCGCTATTAGCAGAAAATAAACAACCGATCAGAGCAAAAGTGGTAATAATTAATTTCATTTAAAGTTCCTTTTGTGTCGTTTCCATGCAAGCTTTAGTGAAATAGAGTTGTTGTTATTCTGATTTACTAAGACTTGCATAAAGTTCGATGTTGTTGATAAATCTCATTGAACATTGCAGTAGGTTATGCCTGCCACTTCTTAAAAATCAGCGAAGTATTAATGCCACCAAATGCAAAATTGTTACTCATTATGTAATTAGTTTGTATGTCTCGGCCACGACCTTTTATGTAATCAAGGTCTGCACATTGGCTATCAACTTGACTCAAATTGATAGTCGGTGCAAACCAACCATCATTCATCATATTAATACTTGCCCATGCTTCAATCGCACCGCAGGCACCTAATGTATGTCCTAAGTAGCTTTTTAATGAACTAATCGGCTTTTTACCAAGCGCATTATAAGTTGCATGAGACTCAGCAATATCGCCTTTGTCTGTTGATGTACCATGGGCATTGATATAACCAATATCATCTGCGGTAAGATTGGCATCGGTCATCGCCATATCAATGGCCACTTGCATTGTATCAGCAGTCGGTTGGGTTACATGCTGACCATCTGAGTTACAACCAAAACCAACTAGTTCAGCGTAAATAGCTGCACCACGCGCAATTGCGTGTTCATATTCTTCTAAAATTAATGTCCCTGCCCCTTCACCAATCACAAGACCATCTCTATCTTGATCAAAAGGACGGGGGGTTGTTTTCGCGGCATCATTTTTAGTACTGGTAGCATATAGTGTATCAAATACAGCCGCTTCGGTAATACATAGCTCTTCAGCACCACCAGCAACCATCACTTTTTGACGTCCATATTTAATTGCTTCATACGCATAACCAATGCCTTGTGAACCTGATGTACACGCTGAGCTCGTTGTAATAACACGCCCTTTTAAGCCAAAAAACACGCCCACATTAACCGGTGCAGTATGTGCCATCATTTGAATATAACTCGTTGCTGTCACCCCCGTCATTTCACCTGTTCGCATCATGTTTGCAAAAGCAAGTAGCGGCGGTGTTGACCCCGTTGATGAGCCAAAAGCGATACCCGTAGAACCGTCGGTTAAACTTGGGTGCTCTAAAAGTCCAGCCTGTTCAAGTGCAAGTTCAGTGGTGCGCGTAGACATCATGGCAACGCGGCCCATTGAGCGTACTTGCTTACGCTTATAATGACTAGGCTTTGTAAAGTGCGTTACAGGCGCAGCTAAACGTGTATTTAAATCAGCAGCACAATCCCATTGCGACATGTATTGAACTGCGTTCTCACCTTTTTTAAGCGCACCTTTAAACTCACCCCAAGTATCACCCAGTGCAGTAATTGCGGACATACCTGTAACAACAACGCGCTTCATTACACCATTCCACCGTTAACTGAAATAACTTGTCGAGTAATATACGCAGCATCTTCAGAGCATAAAAAAGAAACAGTGCCAGCCACTTCGCTCACCGCTCCCATACGCTTCAATGGAATCATTTTTAGCATTTTATCGACAGGTAAATCATCTGTCATTGCCGTTTCGATTAAACCAGGAGCCACACAATTGACGGTAATTTTACGCTTAGCAAGCTCTAGCGATAATGCTTTTGTGGCACCAATAATACCCGCTTTCGCCGCGCTATAGTTAACCTGACCACGGTTACCAGCAATCCCCGATACAGATGCCATAGTAACAATACGTCCCCCCTTGCGTGTTTGCACCATAGGCATCACGGTTGGATGAACCACATTGTAAAAACCATCAAGCCCTGTGCGAATCACTTTATCCCAATCATCGCCCTGCATCGCTGGAAATGCCATATCATTGGTTATCCCAGCATTACAGATCACACCGTAATAGGCACCATGCTCAGCTATATCTGACTCTATTTGTTCTTTTGCCAATGCTCTGTCACATACATCAAACTGTAATAAACTGGCATGCCGACCCAATGCGATAATCTCTTCGCACGTTTGTTTAGCTTCAGCCAAACCGCTTCGGCAATGTACGGCTATATCAAAGCCGTCGCCTGCTAATCGTAATGCGATTGCTTTACCAATACCACGGCTTGAGCCTGTCACTAAAATACGTTTTGTCATTAACTTTCTCTTATAAACTGCATTGGATCTTGTGGCTGAAACACATTGATTTTTGCTTCGGCTAATAGCGTTTCGTCGTGGTGAATTTGACACTCAAAGACGCTTAATCCTGACTCTTCTTGATACAACTTTGTAACCGTCACCTTAAGCGTTTGCCCTTTTGCAAAGACCGGTGCATAGGTTTTGTATTTACGCGTACCTATTAGAAAACCTATTTGTACATCGTTCCCTTTATCTTTTGCCAGAGCACCCGCATATGCGGCAATGGTTTGTGCCATATACTCACAGCCAATATAACTGGCAACCCCTTTTAAAGACGCATTGTAAAATGGACTCTGAGGGCTAATATCCACCTCACAACAAGCACTCTCGTCAGTATAATTGGCAAGACGATTGAGCAAAATCATAGGCGCACTATGAGGTACAACCTGCTCAATTTTATAATTCTTCATTCAGATGTCCTAGTACTACACTGACATTATTGCCACCAAAGGCAAATGAATTTGATAAACAATGGCTAACCTTTACGTGTGTAGGCTGAGTTATCAGGCCAATATCGGCTAGTGTTTCGTCAATTTCGATTTGATTAAACACCATACTCGTAAATTCAGGATGCGCTAAGTAGAGCCAACAAAGGCCTGCTTCTAGCGCACCGGCAGCACCTAATGTATGGCCCGTTAGATGTTTTGACGAACTAACCAGCGTATTGTTGCCAAACACATCATTGATTGCAAGTGACTCCATGGCATCATTTTGCGGTGTTGCAGTGCCATGAGCATTAATATATTGAATATCTGAGGGGGTAATACCCGCATCAGTCAATGCTGCTTTCATTGCTGCTATGGCGCCTGACCCATCAGGGATCGGCGCTGAAATATGATGGGCATCAGAGCTCTCACCTCCCCCTAAAAAAGCAACACTGTGATCACTGAGTTTTTCTTTACTCATTACAAATAATGCCGCAGCTTCACCAATATTGATGCCTTTTCTACCCTTGCTAAATGGTTTACAGATGCCATCACTGATTGAAGACAGTGAATCAAAGCCATTAATAGTAAGCTGGCAAAGACTGTCTACACCACCACATATCACCACATCAGCTAAATCTGCACTCAATAAAGCGCGAGCACTTATCATGGCTTTTGCGCTTGAACTACAAGCTGTAGAAATACTGTAATTTGGGCCTGATGCATTTAGTTTTTTTGCGATATAAGTGGCAGGTGCAACTAAGGCCTGATCATAATAATCAAATTGGCTTGGCCACTGCCCTTTTTCAGCATGTACTTTTCTGGCTCTTTCGCCTTCTTGTATAGCAGCTGTACTGGTACCAATTACCACAGCAATACGTTCCTTTGGGCACATGATTTTTGCTAAAGTATCGGATAACTGCTCAAGGGCTAAGTCAATTAACTTATAAAAACGCATCGATTCAGATAAAGGTATCTCATTGACTAACCCCACACAGGTAGGTCGCTTTTCAAATGCCAGTGAAGTAACTTCTGTTAGTGTTTGCTTAGGTTGAGCATACACACTTTGCATAGTTTGCTCTTGCCCTACGCCCATCGCGCTAACAATCCCTAAGTCATTTAGCCAAAATGGCATAATTAATTAACCCTTTGAAAAATTATTGAGTAGTCTCGCTCGTAGTTAACAAGCTTGGTTTGACTGTCTAAAAATTGAATTTCGCTGATCAGCCGTTTTCCTTGGTAAAGGCGTCGTGTTGCCCCTTGCTCATCAATTACCAGGCCATAAAGCTGTGAATTAAGTACATCTATAGGCCAATGCACAAGCATGATGTCAGCTAAAATATAGCGTGGATCAACCGCACCAATCGGCAACATTCTTTCACTTTTGACCGCTCCTAATGGCGCTTTTTCGAGTTGAAAAATTGGCATTCCTTGCACCGTCATTACAACTAAATTTATACCCCTTTCACTGCTCAAATTTAACTGTGCTAACAGGGTATGCTGCTCTGCATCATGGGTTACTTGAAGCACTTGCTGCCAATTATCAAGGTCTAACGAAACAGGCGGATCCGATAAATAAATACCAGCATTTGGTGCAAGCTCAAGCCCTGTTTTAACTGCATACTCACTGGCACAGCTGACTAAAAATAAGCTAAAAACTACAATTACATAACGCATTATTGCTGACATAACTCGACCAAGGTGTTTAAACGTTTATCGCTTTGTTTAACAAATGGATTATCAAGATCCCACGCATAACCCGCTAGAATAGCACTGATCATTTCACGTATTTGTTGATTTTGTTCACTATAAAAAATGACATCCTGAAATGAACCATCATACCAAGCACTCACATAGGTTCTAAAGCAATTGACGCCTTGTTGTAAAGGGGTGCTGTACTGCTTTTCAAAATCAACTTTTTCACCCCGCAAATAGCTATCAACCAAAGGAGCCACCAACGAAGCTGATTTTAAAGCGATAGTGACACCAGATGAAAAAACAGGATCTAAAAACTCCCCCGCGTTCCCCAGTAACGCAAAATGCTCACCATATAAAGACGACACATTCGCTGAATAACCTTTAATGGCACGCGCCTCACCCTTTGCCACACGATTTGCTAGTAATTTGCTTAAGTAAGCATCTTGTTCAATAAACTGATTTAAGCAAGTTAATGGTTCTTGCGGCTCAAACTGATTCGGTTTGCCAACCACACCGATGCTTGCTGTGCCATCGCTAAATGGAATAAGCCAATACCAAATATCTTTAAATTCGGGGTGAATATTAATGAGTATTTTCTCGCGGTCAAACTGCTCGTCACGAATATTATCCTCAAAATGACTGAAAAAAGCCCAGCGCACCGGAAAGCTTGATGCTGTTTCTAAGTTAAGTAGTCTTGGTAACACTCGACCAAAGCCACTGGCATCGAGCACAAATCGGCCTTTAATTTGATACCTTTGCTGATTTTCATCAATAACGCTAAGTAGTGCACCATCTTCACAATCTGTGTAAGCTGATACGCTATGTTGGTAGCGAATTTCTGCCCCCTGTTGTATCGCACCATCGGCCAAGCATTTATCAAAATCAGCACGTTTAACTTGAAACGTTGTGCCTGGGCCTGCACTGAACTTTTCTGTAAAGTCGATATGTGTATGCTGGCCACGGCGCTGAAACGCCGCGCCGTTTTTAAACTGAAAACCTAAATCTTGAGCCTGCGACTGCACAGCCTCTTCAAGGTTTGCTTCAGCTAAAAAGCTCATGCATTGGGGTAACAAGCTTTCACCTATCGAAAAGCGAGGGAAAACTTGTTGCTCTAATACCACAACACGCCACCCTTTTTTAACCAATAAACTGGCTGCCACGGCTCCTGATGGGCCCGCACCAATGATAATCACATCTGCCTGTTGAATTTGCGTATTCACCTATTATTTTTCCTTATTATTAGGTAATGCAACACTAAGTGGTGCGAGTATATAAATACACATTAGCCCCACTAAAACCGTTAAACCAAAGCTAAAAATGGCTGGTGTTTTTGACACTGCGAGCATACCAAATACCCACATTGATGATGCTGCTGACAAACTAATTGCCAAAACATTACTCGGTACCAGTTTATTAATTTGATAAAATACGAGGTAATCAATTGCTAACGCTAAAATCAATAAACAGCCCAATAAGTTAAAAATCGATAATTGGCTTTGTATCAAACTGCACAACAATAATACTGCGGTTAAAGTTAAAGCGAGTATCAAGCCTTGTTTGCATGCAGTTTTAAACCCAAACTTAAAGGTAAATAACAAAACAGCGAAGGTCATAGCAATCAGTAATGTGACTAATAATGACTGTGAGTAATGACTCAGCCCATCAGTGATCAGCGCAACTTTATCATACACAATTAAATCGCTGTCGGCGGCTGCCCACTGCTTTAATTGCTGTTTTTCAACGCCAGTTACCATGAACCAACTGGCCAAAAATGAGTTGTTTATAAACACTTGATTATGTATCAGTGGTGCTAGTGCTGAATCAAGTGCGGTCTCTAAAGTTAAGGTCGACTGGCTAAACTGCACTGGATTGGCGGTCATTTGGCTAACGATATTTATAGCAGCTTGATGGGTTAATAAATCCGCTTTATTCTCGCGTTGTCGATGAGTACTTGGTACAAGATCACTGAGCATCACAGCCTTGCCTTTATACTCATTAATTTTGCTTTTTAACGTTTCTTGCTTTTCTAAAAGTTGCTGTGCATTTTCAGCAAACAAAATCATTATCTGGCCATTGTCTTTTCCTAGCAACGCCATGTGCAGTGCTTCGTTATCCATCAATGCTTTTGGGCTTGCATTTAATAGTTTTACATCATCATTTACTACTGGAGGTTTAAGTAGTGTAAATACACTTAACAGCACTAATAGTCCTATTATTAGTGCTGTTTTATACTCGTTAACCTTCTGTAATTGCTTGCTAAGAGATAACGTAAGATGATTAGCACTTTGAATCACTGTTAACTTATTTTGCCAGTGGGGTAGTAAAAATCGCGTGCTAAACCATGCAGTTACAAGCCCTGCAACAACAAACACACCGACTTGAGTTAACAGCTGAACGGGCGAGAAAAATAAACTTGCATACCCCATCGTCGTAGTCAGTAAAGAGAGCGCTAACGCAAGCTTGAGTCCACGACTAAAACCGCTCTTATGCTGCGTTAAATCAAGCATGCCATGAAATGCATAATCAATAGCGATGCCAATCAGTGTGACCGCAAACACAAGCGTCAGTACATGGATCTGATTAAACAAGCTAACGAGCACTATCGAGCCACCAAGTGCAGCACTGACCACAGTCACCGAGGCAAGCCACAATGCATTTACTGATCTAAATACCCACACAACCATTATAAACAGTGCAACTAAGCTCAAGGAGCCAAATAAAGTCATTTCAAATTTTGCTTGTTTAGCATTTGCAGCGGTATGAAATAAAGCCCCTGAATAATGGACAGTTGTATTTGGGTACTGACTTTCTAATTGGGTGAGTTTAGTTAATATTTCATCATTTAAAGCGATTGCCTTATTAATCGAAAAGGCATTATTGGTGCTGTTAACAAACAAAAGTAAGTAATCTTCGCCTTGGTAGTTAGCAGTTATTCGGCCATCTTGTAATTCAAATTGTTGTATATTGGCTAAAACATGCCTCAAAAAACTTGCGGTACTAAGCGTAGGATCTTGATTGATGGTGCTAGATACGAAGGGATCAGCAATTTGGCTCAATTGCCCCAAATAGTACTGCTCGAAAACTTTAGGTTCACGTAGGCTTTGTTGGTACTCGGGTGCCAACAAGTAACCCGCGTATTGGCTATAAAAATCGGCAAGAGTCTCAATCTTCGGCAGTGTAAAGCGCGGTTGAATATTTTTGCCAGCTAACCAACTCAGCATTTCGTCATAAGCTTCGGTATTATTTTCACCGCTAAATGAAAAGCTCAGTTGTTGCTTGTTGGCTGAAAAAAAGTGCTCTTCTACCTGTTGTAACCTTGGCTCAGACTTGGGCAGCAAGGCTAAAATGTCATTATTTAAAGCCGGTTGTTTTACCACAAAAGCAACAACTAACATAACAGTGAGTAAAGTTAGCCAAGATAATGTAATTGCCCACGCTTTCACTTTTGCTGCTCATTTTCAGTATATGAGAAACGCAATAAGGTAAAATTCTCATTTGGCTCTTGTAAGCGCACGGTAACCACCTTATTCGCATCAAAACAAAGTTCAAACTGGCTAAAAACTTGTTTTAGTAATGCTTGGTTAGGCAACAGGATTTCGCAATTAGGCTCAACGCTTTTATTTATTGTAAATTGCTCTGCTAACGCCGCTTTGTCGTGTCTTAAAATTGCTCGTAGCAGGCTCACATAGGGCTCAGCCCCTTTTTGTAATTGTTCGTTTCCTTGACTGTCAAGAGTATAAACTTGGCCCTGTTTAATAAATAAAGTGCTTTTTACCGGTGATTGCACTTGCCATGTTAAGCTCTCTTCATTAAGTTCAAAAATGCCTTTTGAAATAAAGGGCTTGCTAAAGCCCTTAAAGTGTTTTTCTTGGCTGAATGAGCCATGCTCTATCACATTCTTAGCAAGAGCCGGCGTTATAAAAAACATACTACATAGTAGAAAAATGCTCATTCGCATTAGATCACCTTTTGTAATTTCTCATGCAGTACAGGCGGTGATACAAATTGCATCTCTTTGTTTTCTATATCAACCGCCACCTGAATAGTCGTCGCTTTCGTCAACTTTTTGCCCGTCGCAACATCGCTGATAATATAATCAATACGCAATCGCGTTTCATATTCTTTCAAATATGCATCAATCCGTATCTTTTGCGTAAATAATGCAGAACCCACATATTTAATATGCATATCAATAATAGGCCACGCATAGCCAGACTCCTGCATTTGCCCGTAATCATAATCAAATAAACGCAGTAATTCGCAACGTGCCACCTCTAAATAACGTGGGTAATTACCATGCCATACCACGTTCATAGGATCACAATCATGAAAAGGGATTTCAATTTCTACATAAGTACTCAATAAAGAGCCACGACTATGCATATAAACTCCAACGTTTAGTTTGAATAGCATCAACGGTAAAACGTAACACCGCCTCAAGTGGGCGATCTTCATCAAGCTGTGGGAAAAACTCACTAATATCTTGATACATACTCTGCACTTCAGGGGTTAAACTTGCGTAGTCAAGCTCACCGTTATTAATACGCAAACGTAAACCTTGTATACAAGCTAACAGTGTACTGGCAACGACTTGCTCGGTTAACTGGAGCACACGTAAACAATCACGTGCCGCAATAGTTCCCATGCTTACTTTGTCTTGATTATGACATTCGGTTGAGCGCGAAAATACACTAGCAGGCATGGTCAACTTTAGTGCCTCAGCGGTATAGGCACTGGCACCAATTTGCACCGCTTTAAAACCGTGATTAATGTAACGACGTTCATCTGTGCTTGCTGACAAGTTTGAAGCTAAACCATTGTTATAACGAGTATCTACAAGTGAAGCGATTTGCCTGTCTGCTAAATCAGCTAAATTAGCCACCGCCGTTTTCATACTATCCATAACCATTGCAATGTGGCCACCATAGAAATGACCGCCATGCAATACGTGCTCACCTTCACCATCGATGATTGGGTTATCATTCGCCGAATTAAGCTCATTTTCAATCATTTGCCTAAACCAAGGGAGGCTATCTTGTAATACACCAATGACATGTGGCGCACAGCGGATTGAATATCTATCTTGTAAGCGGTCAGCATTACGTGGGTGCTCTACATGGTTTAAGTCACCACGGATCCACGCAGCCACTTGCTGTTGGCCTGGGTGAGGTTTTACCGAAAACAAAATATCATCAAAATGATGACTATTACCTTTTAAAGCAAGACTGGCAAGCGCTGTAATTCGGCTGGTTAATTTAGCAAGGTAGTCGGCTCTATCGAAAGCAAGGCATGCCAAAGCAGTCATTACGGCAGTACCATTCATCACCGCAAGCCCCTCTTTAGGGCGAAGCTTTAATGGCTTTAAGCCAAGTGATTGCATAACGGCTAAACTGTTTTTAATTTCGCCTTTGTAATACACATCACGCTCGCCAACCATAGCCCCCGCGACATACGAAAGCGGTGTGAGGTCACCACTGGCACCCACAGAACCTTCTTCGGGAATCACTGGCACGATATTGTGATTTAAAAAATCACGTAATAAATTAAGCATATCCCAGCTAACGCCTGAGTATCCTTGCGACAGTGAAGCTAGGCGAGTCGCTAAAATAGCGCGTCCTTGAGTTAAGTTAAATGTATTGCCCAGACCACAACCATGAAATCGAGTGAGGTGAAGAGGAAGTTCATTAACCAAATCAAGAGGTACTTTTACAGTCACCGAGTCACCATAACCTGTGGTGACACCATAAATTACGCCATCGTCTTCTAAGAGTTTATCTAAAAATGCTACGGCACTGTCGATTTTTTTGGCAAATTGGTGATCTGAGGTTAATGCAACAGCCCCTTTCTGCAAGGCAATATGAACAATATCTTCAATAGATAAACGTTGCTCACCAAATAATGTAGTCGTGTGCTCTGACACTTTAGTTCTCCTTGTTTTGGTCGCGAGACACTTGCTCGTCATTTTGCCAAAAATCATAAAAATTAAACCATTGATATGGATAGGAAGCCGCGTAATAGCTCAGCCTTTGTGCATAATCGCTCACAATTTTTTGTAATGTTTGCTGCCTAGTTTTGCGTGGCAGCGTAAGTTTGTCTGCGTATTTTTCAAACACCACCCGATAAACCCTCTTGCCTTCTGCCGACTTATCTTTTAAACAGAATAAGTGAAAAACAGGGCAATCTAATAAGGCTGCTAATATAAAAGGGCCCTGTGAAAATGGCGCTGGTTTTCCTAAAAAGTCAGCCTCAACCACACGCCCAGCCGTTGTAGTACTGGTTCTATCTCCTACAATGACAACGATTTCGCCCTGCTCTACTTTATCTTTGAGCATAATCGCCATGTCTGGCCCAAGATCAGTGACTTGAATTAAGTTAATGCCTACATCAGGGTTTATGCTTTTGAGTAATTTGTTAAATTCAACCGCATGATGGGTAAATACCAATACATTAATAACTTTACGATAGCGATGTTGACTAAGTGCACGACAAACTTCTAAATTACCCAAGTGTGAGCCAATAAAAATGGCCCCTTGCTGTTGCTCGTCAAGCTCTTTAAATAGTGCTTCATTAGTATAGATAATATCGCTTTGCTGAATACGACCAAGCCAAGCATCAATTTTATCAAACGCACTGTCAGCAAAAGCGCGAAAGTGGCGAAAACTATCGCGCCATGTAACCGCTTTATGGTTACCATTTACCTTACGTGCTTGAGTTAAAAATGCATAAGATGCTTCACGAGCTGTTTTACCTGTTAAAAACAAATAAAACACGACTGGAAACAATACAAGCCATAAGCCTGAACGGCCAAAAACACGATAGCAAATTAATAAAATTTGCATGCCGAGCCAATTACCACGCTCTTGCATTTTAGACCAGTGCTTAACAGCCATCAGCCAACCACCTTACGCCAAAGTAACTTAGGTGAGCGCAGTAACATGCCAAAGAATAAACGCGTATGCAGCCAAGAAATACCCACATTATCGTGTAAGGCTCGAAAGTGAGATACGCCATTTTCGGGGTAGATCACTTGGGTTGGCAAGAAAGTAACCTTCACACCTTGCCAATATAGTCTAACTAGAATTTCGATATCAAAGTCCATGCGTTTGCCTAACGTCTGTTTAGACATTAATTCTTCAACAGCCGAAAGTGGATAAACGCGAAAGCCACACATCGAATCGACAATATCAAAGCTTAAAGTTTCAACCCACACCCAAAAATGAGTAATGTAGCGACTTAAATAACGGTGTTTTGGCACAGAGCTATCATAAATAGGACAACCACTGATCACATTATTGGGAGCGCAGTGACTTAACTCAATTAACTTTGTAATATCATCGAGTGAATGCTGGCCATCGGCATCAACTTGAATCGCATGACTAAAGCCCTGCTTAAGCGCATACATTAAACCCGTTTGAACAGCCCCGCCCTTACCTTGATTTTGAGCATGGGTGAGCAACGTTAAAAAATCGTACTCGGCGTCAAGTGCTGAAAATACTTGTTTCGCACTTTCGTCACTGCCATCATCAACCATAATGATCGGCAGTTGTAATGCCTTTAGCTCATCAAGTACCGCAGCGATAGCATGGGTGTGATTGTAATTTGGAATAACAATACAAAACTGGTTCATCGTTTAATCACAAAATACGATTCGGCCAGATGCATGCTGACCTTTGTCAGAGGAATAACTAAATAAACATTTGCCTTTTGCATTGCGTTCTAAGCTTAAGTTAACCGTCATATCAGGCGTAGTAACCACTTGAAATTTCAATATTTCCAGGTCTTGCACTAAAGAGCCAAAACCAAGGTATTGCTGCGCATATTTAACAGCCCAATCTAACTGTACGACCCCTGCTAAGATAGGCGCATTAGGAAAGTGTCCCCGAAAATAATCTAAATCAGCCGTAATCGTTAACGCTAAGCTGACGCTATCTTTTGCTTGTGATAAAACACTCACCTGTGGCGTAACATTATTCAGACTTGGCAAAGTACTGCTCCAATATTTTGATGCTTAATTTAGCTTGGCTGTTAAAAGGAAGCGCATCGATATAGCGCCATTTACGTGGCAGGCATATGCGTTCAAACCGATTAGATAAATAATTTTGTAAAGTACGGTTTATGATTAGCTTCCCTTGTTTAAGGCGTTCACTATTTCCATCATCTGTTAATACAACAACAGCACCTATTTGTACTCTTTTCGCAGGTAAGACGACAACTTTAGCCTCTTTCACCCAAGTATGACTTATTAAGTAATTTTCTAAATCGTCTAAATTTAGGCGTTTTTCTTCAATTTTAATGGTTCTATCAATACGTCCTAATAATTTAAATTGGCCATTGCTGTGCACCTGTGCCCTGTCATCTAGCGCAAAGCCAGATTGCTCTAGAATATAAGAGTCGAGTATTAAACGACCTTCTTGATTAATTGATAAGTAATTACCGCTAAAAGGCTGCCATGGAACCTCAACCGCTGCTTGAGTAACTTGCCTATAAGCAATGCCGCCCGTTTCTGTACTACCAAAAACTTGTGTGACTGGACGAGCCAATTGATTAAAAAGCGTCTCTGCGTGCTGATTATTTAACGGACCACCCGATGAAAAAAGCCACTTTATGCGTGCTCGCTCGGGTATCAGTACATTGTCTAAGCATAAGCGTCCAAGCTGTGCGGGGCTCGAAATCAATACAGCTTGTTGGGTCTTTTTCAGCTTTTGCACTATGTGCTCTGGGTACTGGATTTGTGTACTATCAATAATGTGCCCTTTCGCCAAAGGCCAAAGTAACCTGAATAACAACCCATAAATATGCTGATGTGACACTGTTGCTAAAAATGTAAATTGCCCCTTTAAATCAAAGGCCATAGATAACACTGACAGTTCACGATTTAACACGCGCCATGGCTTTACAATCGGCTTGGATTGCCCAGAGGAACCTGAGGTATAAAAAATCACCGCGGTGTTTGTAGGCCACTGGAGCTGAGTTAACGGTGTAGGCGCACAAGATGCTTGCTGCTCAAGGTTCGTAATAGAAAACTGCGTATCTAAATCTGCAGTATCTCCTGCAAATACGGGGGCTTGAGCCAACAATAAGCGTAATGTTTCAGGTTGTCCATTGGGCGGTAAAATGACATTATGCCCAGCACAAGCAAGTGCAAACAACCGAACAGCAAATTGATAAGTATCAGGGTGAAATAAAACAACATGACATGGGCTTTTTAACGTATGTAATTTCGCTTTAAAGGCCGCTATGTCAGCAAAAAATTGCTGGTGGTTAACGATTTTATCTGAGACAACAAAAGCACCGTTTGGGTGAAATTGTAAGTTATTAGCCAACATTATTTTTTACCTTTTGTCGGATCAACCACTCAACTAGCATTAAACCAGCGATAAGTATGTATGCGATTAAACCATTGTAAAGCGTCCACACTGATAACGAGGTGAATAGACATGTATATAAAGCCACTGAGGCGTTAAGCAGGAAAAATACACTCCATACTTTCGTCACTTGACGCGTGTAACGTACACCGTTTTCATCGAGCTCACCTTCCTTTAACCGCGCTAAACTCTCAATGACTGGAGGCCCCTTTTTTAGCGAATATAAAAAAGTAGCTGCCATGACGCTGTTAATAATCACAGGATAAAGCTTTAATCCTAATTCGCTATTAAAAACCTGTGTTACCACTAACGCCACAATTGCTAGTACAGAGGCTGGTTTTATCCATGGCATTTTATTCGCTAAGCGCTTGCTAAGTATCAATCGTAAAATTAATAAAGCAATCAGTACTAGACTAACCTGCTTAATTGAACTGTGCTGCAAACCAAAATACACAATGAATGGGTATAAAGATAAGCCGATGATAATTAACGTAGTGGTAATTGCTTTAAGCATGTTGCTAAATTAAGAAACTAGTTTTTCTACTTCGCTAACAACATCTTGCACTGTGCGTACTTGCTTAAACGCATCCGGCTCAATTTTTTTACCCGTAATTTCGCGTAATTTAACGACCAAATCAACAGCATCAATACTATCAAGGTCAAGATCTTGATATAAATTTGCATCAAGGCTGATGTCATCAGCATCGATTTCAAACTCATCAACTAAAATGCCCTGTAAAACGGTGTAAATTTCGGCAGCGGTTTTCATGCTTTTTCCTACTTCTAAGTCTATATTACGATTTGTTTTGATTAATAAAATCAGCAAGTGCATCTACTGAAGCAAAATGCGCTTTTGTTTGTTCTGAGTTCGCGTCAATTTTCACATTAAACTCTTTCTTGATGGCTAAACCTAGTTCAAGCGCATCAATACTATCCAGCCCTAAGCCATCAACGAATAACGGTTGGTCATTCTCGATATCATCAATGCTAATGTCTTCAAGGTCTAAGCTGCTAATGATTAATTGTTTTATTTGATTCTTTAGTTCAGTCATAGTTGCCTGAGTTCCTCTGTAAAATAATGCTGTAAATCACGGGTTAATTGTCGCGCTTGCATTGCAGGTTGCTCACCTTTAAATGAGCCTGTGTATGTAAATTGTTGATTAGCAAAACGCATCATAAAATGCGCTTTCGTGGGAGCGACTTTATACCAAGGTGTGTCTTTAGTTAGTGTACTTGGTTTCATGCTAATCATTACCGTCGTTATGGGTGCTCGACAACGCGTTGCAATATTTGCCGCACCGCGTTTGAATTTTAATGGTTCGTTAGGCGTTGTTCTCGTTCCTTCAGGAAAAATAATTAAATTATGACCTGATGAGAGTGACGCCGCACATTCCTCTAATAACTCTTGTGGATCTTCGTTACTAATATAACCCGTTCCCTTTATAACTCCACGCATAAACGGGTTTTTAAATAAATGTGCTTTAACGACACAATCTGCATTTTTAATGACTGATATGAGCACTACGACATCAATCAAAGATGGATGATTAGCCAACACGAGTTGACCTTTAAGTTGTTTAAAACGCGCCCTATCATGCACAGAAAAATGAATAGCGCCTGTGTAGTGCATTAAAGCAACAAAAAACTTAAATGTGTAATGCACTGTGATACGTGCTTTTTGCTTTTGTTTAAGGGCCGAGGGCTCAATACAACGCTGCAACGGAAATACCAGCAAAGTTAAAACAATGCCACCAATACCGAAAACAGTAAAACAAAGCCCTGTTGCAAAGATACGCCACGCTTTGCCCAGTGAGTTAATGAGCATGGTATTGAAGCATCCAAGCCGACTGTTGATGTACAAGCACTGTTTTCGGTTCCTTGCGAATAAACGCATCTGCAAGTTGTACGCTCAATGGTAAACAATCACAAGAATGAGACACATCATGATTTGATAACTTGTTTAGTTCAAAATATGCATCGTTACCAAGTTGTGTTGAAAGCATAAACGACACACTATGATCAATCTGCAACTCATCTGCAAAGCAAAGGTATTCCTCAGGTAGCACACTGTCTGTATGGTTGATTAGAATTTGACTTTCAAGACCTGATTTGACGCGGGCATAGCCATCTGTGATCGCATCAATGATACTCTCTGCACCGCCGGCAATAGCATTCATTGCTGCTCTGTTTTGACCCGTTATCGAGAAAATCCCCGTCGTCGCATTATGCACACTTAACCCGAACGCAGTCGGAGATAAAGGCGCTTGTTCAACAAGGGTGTTAAGTAACTTAGCTGTTTTAGGCAAGTCACCATGACGTGATGAAAAATTTACAGCAACCTGGGAATGTTCGGCTTGTGCACTACGTAGGGTATGCAATGCCATTTTCATGTAAGGGCTTAACCTACGGCGTTGCATGGCAGGGATCCAGCTTAAATCAAGTTCGCTGGAGCTTGGTACTAATCGTTCAGGTATTTGTTGCCCGGGTGCAACCCATAAACACACATTATTAACAACAAATTTCACAAACGTTTATTCTTTTAGCGCTAATCGATTGCTAATTTTACCCATTGTCCACAAAAAAGTAAAACTTTGACACTTAATTGTAACCAGAATTAAGTGTCAATTCAGTTTTATCGTAAGATAACCGCTTTTTCGTCTAAAAGTTGAGCTTTATCGCCTACAATATCAGCAACATTAAGCTCATTAATAAGGCGTTGACCAATCGCTTGTTGTGCTTGCGTTAACGGCACATAAGGTAAACGGAAAACGCTATTTACTGCGCCGGTCATCATTAAAGCAGTATTAATTGCAATTGGGTTTGGCTCACAGAATAACCACTGCATTAACGGCTGTAACTGAGTGTTAAGACTATCGTTTTTGTTATCCATTAACTGACGGAACAAGCCTGGAATTAAGTTGGAAGTTACCGAAATAACACCATGAGCATTATGGATATGGCGAGCATCATGACTTTCATCATCATTGCCTGACCAACACGCAATACCTTGTTGTTCATAATGGGCGATTCGCTCATTTCCACCACACTCTTTAACACCAATAAAGTTTTCATGCGCTGCTAAAGGTTCGATAATATCAGGCGTTAGATCTTGGCCAGTGCGACCAGCCACGTTATAGATAAACGCAGGTCCAATATCTAATAAACGTTTAAAATGCTCTTTCACCCCAAGAAGAGAAGTACGACCATAATATGGATTAATTTGCAGCGCTGCATCCATACCCGTTGCAAAGCCATACTCGGTAGCTTTAATAGCTTCACGGGTATTATTACTACCTGTGTTACCTATGATGACTAGACGATCTGAAAATTTACTTACACTATGTGCAATAAGCATCAAGTGCTCTTCCCAATTCATTAGTTGGCCTTCACCTGTGGTACCACCAACAATAATCCCATCGACTCCTGCTGAAATTTGTTGTTCAACAAGCTCATCGTAACAAGCCAGATCAATATCACCGTTGCTGAGATAAGGTGTTTTAATTGCTGTGATCAAACTTGCTTGTTTAATTGTTTCTAGGCTGCGCATAACTATTTTTATGTTTGGAAAATTTGCGCTAGTTGTAACATAAATGCAGGCATTTTCCGAGTAGTACATGCTAATAAATAAAAATACTTGATAAAATGTTTAGGGTAAGCCAGAATTAAGCACTGTATAAATAACCAGTGCTTATTGCGAGTAATTGATAATGCAACTTTCAAAATTTTTGGCTAATTACTTTTACACCACAGAGGAGCTTTGTCATGCACTATCAATTGATGAAGAAACACTAACTGATTGGCAACAAAAAGGGCTATTCCCAAAACCAAGTTACTGCTTACAAAGCCAATTAGAATGCAGCTCTTACTCAGGTATTTATCAATGTGAGGAATATCAAGACTTTTATCCTCGTGGTGCTTCTAGCTGGGGCCAGCACATTATTAAACATGATGTAAAATCATCATGCCAAGCCTTCAATCACTTTGCCCAACAATATTCGACTCAACTTAGTAAACTAGCCGAGCAAGGTTACGCCCTTAATGAAGACTTATTTGGTTCTGAGATTGACGAACATTTACAACAAGTTTGGCAGCAGTTTTTATGCAGCAAATATGGGGTGTTAACCCAAAATGGGTTGATTGAAGAAGCCGTGCAACTTGATGTTGCAAAGCTACTCATTGATGATATTACCGAGCTTCGTACGAAAACAGGCTTAACAGTCGATGAGCGCCAAGCACTCCACAAAGCTTTAAAGCTTATGAACAAAGCATTGAGTCACGGTACTGGCAACGAAGGTAAAAACACCCTGCGTCACAAATATATTGAAGAAGTTGTTTGTAAATATGATCTATCTGTAAAATAAACAAAGCCGCCAAATGGCGGCTTAACCTTTTTATTTATTGATCCCACTGTGGTGCAAAATCAGGGTTCGCTAAACGTTTGTTTTGGTCTAACGCATTAATTCTATCTATGTCTTCATGATCAAGTTTCACTGAATCATCAAAATTATCAGCCAAATTTTCTCGCTTAGTTGATGAAGGAATCGTCGTCATCTCATTTGCATTTACCCAAGCAAGTACGATTTGCGCAGGTGTGGCGTTATGTTTTTTCGCTATATCCAATATCACATCGTCTTTGAGGGCTTCACCTACGGCAAACGGCATATAGGCTGTAACATGGATATCATGTTGTCCACAAAAAGCACGCAATTTAGTATTGGTAAGATACGGATGAACTTCAATTTGATTGGTGAAAATTTCTCTCGCGTCGAGCGTTTGCATCGCCTCTTTTAAGTTGGCAATAGTAAAGTTTGAAACACCAATGTGTTTTGCTAAACCAAGTTCTTTTACTTTTTTGAGCTCAGTTAAATATTCACTCATTTTTTCTCCATTACTGGGAGAAGGCCAATGAATAAGTAACAAATCAACATAATCTAGTTGAAGCTTTTCAAGGCTCTGTTTAACACTATCAACAAACTTGGCTTTGTTTAGTTTGTCATTCCAGACCTTGGTAGTAATAAAAATTTCACTGCGGGGCACAGAGCTGTCTTTAATTGCTTTACCGACTTGCTCTTCATTACCATAAATTTGCGCTGTATCTATGTGTCTAAAGCCAATATCAAGAGCCATTTGAACTGAATTGTAAGCTGTCTTTCCTTCTATGCGAAATGTACCAATACCTAAATCTGGCATTTCAATAACATGTTGTGACATAACCTCTCCTTTTGAAGTAATTCGTTATAAGCTTACTTACTTCACTGAGGCCAAATTTTAGAGTTTCAAGGAGGGATTTAAAATAAGTTAACTTAACAGGAAATTATTCACCGTAAATAAGTACTTCCTAAATTGCTCAAGATTACCTATAAACATGTATATAGATAATACACACGCCCTCATTGGGAGTTTTATACTCTTCTATTTATTAAATTAGTCTAAGTGCTCATAGTGACCACGGTACACTTCAAAGGTTTTCACTACCGTATGCTGCTCTTTAGTGAGATTATCAAACCAAGTATCAAAACGCTCATCATCATCCTGCTCACCCAGAGCAAGGTACTGTGCTAAGAGTTCAATTATCTCATTGTGACTGAAGCTTAAAGTATCGACATGGCTCGCAAGTGTCGAATGATCTTTATCACGAAGCGTATTCATTACATTTTGGTCCAATTGCTCAGTTTGAATTTCATCGTTCACTGCCTTACTCCTTCTTATTATATGAGCACACATACCTAGTTATAACAGCCTTATTAACAATAGCCAGCTTTTTGAATTTAAGTGGTCAGAGTTTGTTCAGACTGGCTAAAATCGAACCACAAATATTAAATAAGAATTATTTTTATCTTGATCTTAGTAATGTGAACGATTACCATTTGATACATTATCACATAGCAAAAGGTTATATAATGAAACCGAATATACACCCTGATTATCAGCAAGTCGCCTTTCATGATACAGCAGCAGATAGCTACTTTATTATAGGTTCAACAATTAAAACATCGCGAACAGTAGAGCTTGAAGGCAAGACCTACCCCTATGTGCCTATCGATGTATCGAGTGACTCACACCCTTTTTATACTGGTAAACAAAAAGCTGTAGCAAGTGATGGTCGAGTTGCTGCGTTTAATCGCCGCTTTAAAAATTTAGCGAGCAAATAAAAGGAGAATTAAATGAAAGTATTAAGTTCATTAAAAAGCGCAAAAAATAGACCTGGGTGTCAGATCGTAAAACGCAAAGGGCGCGTGTACGTGATTAACAAAGAAAACCCACGCTTTAAAGCCGTACAAGGGAAAAAGAAAAAACGTTAAAAAGGTGCAAAAGCACCTTTTTTATTTGCCAAATAGTAGCTCCCAAAAACCGGGTGGCTCATGAAGTTCATGGTACTTTTTGCGTAAAGTATCAATTTCTTTTAATGGTGCCTTTGCCGCTAGTATCCCCTGTTTATTGGCGAGCTTTTTAGCATCTTCTGCTTTATGAATAACTTTATCAATACCCTCAATAGAAGCAGATTGATGCTGTTTAAAGTCAGCCGTTTTTGCTTTCTCTAATAGTTGAATAAACTCATCAATTGCGTGGTTAAACTCGCTCAATTCACTCGCTTGCACAGCATTTTTGTATGCTAACCCCATATTTTTCATGTTAGCTTCCAAATCAATACCTTTAGCAAAGCTAGATAAAGAGGTAACGAAAAAAAGGATACTCAAAACAACTTTCATACTACATCCACTTAAAACCGACTTGCCGTTAATTATATCCTTTTTACTGGTTGGAAACGAATAAATTAGCCTGCAATCGAACACTCTTTAATATCTATCTCAAATCACTACAAAAGCTGAGCCAAGCTATTTTATAAGCCAAACAGCTAATCGAAACTTCTGCCAATAAGCGCTATACTCACTTCATTGTTGTATTGTTTTTAGTTGTTTATGCCAAAGGCCCTTTCTTTTTTATTTTGTTTATTTTGCATTCCCAGTGTTTTAGCACAGCATAAAGTTATTTTTATCAATCCGGGTTACGCCGATACCAATACCACAGGGCCTTTTTGGTTTGAAGTATCTGAGCTCATGCGCGATGCAGCAGATGATTTAGATATAGATTTAACAATTGAGTACGCTAATCGTAATCATATTTTAATGAAATCGCTTGTTGTTGAAGCGATAGACACTAAACCTGATATGCTGATTTTAGTGGATGAAAAAAGTGTACTCAGCCAACTACTATTAGATCTGCCAAAGTTTGATACCCCGATATACTTTTTACTAAATCGTCCTACTGACGATGAACTTGCAGTCTTAAGTAGTAAAGGGCTTAATATTTCGGGCAGTGTTGTGCCAAACAATGTTCAAGCAGGAAAGTTGTTAGCTCAAAAGCTCGTAGAAAAAAATAACGGACAAGCTAACATTTATGCAATTCATGGTGACTATACAACTCACGCATCTATTGATAGACAACAAGGCATAACTGATTATATTTCAAAAACAAATAACGCAAAATTAGTCGCACAAAGTGTTGCCAATTGGTCTGCAACGCAAGCTTACCGCCAAAGCATTGGCTTTTTAAATCACCAAAAACAAATAAACATTATTTGGAGTGCTAATGATGCGATTGCACTTGGAGCGATTAGAGCACTCAATGACAATAAGATACGCGATAAAGTCTTAGTAGGCGCGATTAATTGGCCACTCAAAGCTGCGTCAGAAAAAATCGACATTTGTATCGGGGGGCATGTCACACTTGGTGCTCTAGCAATGGTAAACATATATGACATATTCCACCAACAGCCTTTGGAGCTACATCAAAGCATTGCTATTTTTACGCCTCACACAGCTAAAACAATCACGTTCGTTGAGCAAATTCATAGCAATAGTTTGGCGATAGATTTTAAGAAATTTAGTAAAACCGAGCAGAATTCTGAGCCGTTCTCCATAGCAGCACTCCTCCCCTAGCCTTTAAAAATAAGCTGTAAAGGGCATTTACAGCTTATAAAAACTACTTATTACTTAGCCAAATAGCTTGATAAGGTAACAACACTATATTTTGCGTGTTTTCTTCTATAACTTGCCCTGAAATCAAATCTTTCCAGCTTTCAGTTTCAATCAGATTTAGATCAGCTAATGTAAGGGTCTTTGATTCATCAGTAATGTTATAAATACAAAACATGCTCTGTGAACGATTAATACTTTGTCGCCAAAAGCCAAATAGCCCATCACTAATGTGCAAGGTGTATTGCGTTGCATTAGGATGAAATGCGCTTTGCGCCTTACGAATAGCCATCAGGTTTTTCATTGCTTTAAACACGGTACGATGATGGGCATTTTCATTGCTAAGTTTTGCCAATAGATCTGACTCTTGCCAGCGATGGCGGTTAATCGCTCGATTATGCTGGCTATTTTCAAAGCGCTCGTAATCGTTGGTAGTGCCAAGCAAACTATGAATGTATAAACCTGGAATTCCTTCAAGCGCAAACATTATGGCATGCGCACATAAAAAACGTTCAACGCCCCATTTGTCTGGTCCTTGATGCGTACCTTGCAATGCATCAAATAAAGCGATATTTAATTCATAAGGGGTATTGGTGCCATCTGGTGCAGTTCGTAATGACACTTTACCACCATATTTAGCGGTCGTGCTGACCATTTCAGCTATTTGTACTTGATCAAGCAAGCCTTCAACAGGACGTAAGCCAATACCATCGTGAGAAGCAATAAAGTTGAAGTAAGCCGTTCCGTGCTGGGCTGGCGGCATACTCATCATCCAATGTTTTAGGGCGGTGCTGTCACCACTGAGTAAAGTATGTAATAACAGCGGTGGCAATGAAAAATTATAAATACAGTGCGCTTCGTTGGCATTACCAAAGTACGACAGGTTTTCTCGGTTAGGTATGTTGGTTTCTGTGATAATAATCACGTTAGGTTCAACATGCTCTATAAGGGTGCGAAGCAACCTGATCACCTCGTGAGTTTCGGGTAGGTTAATGCAGCGGGTATTGAGCTTTTTCCATAAAAATGCCACGGCATCAAGGCGAAAAATACGCACACCATTGTCTAAGTAATGACGAATAATGCTCACAAATTCATTGAGCACATCTGGGTTGGCAAAATCAAAATCGACTTGGTCATGACTAAAGGTACACCACACATGTTGCAAACCGTCTTTAGTTTCAACCGCTTGTAAAAGAGGCGATGTGCGCGGGCGAACAACTTGAATAAGATCATCACTTGGGCTCGCTGTTTTAAAGTACCCTTTCCCAGGCTCTTTGCCTTGAATAAAGTTTTCAAACCAGACACTGCGGCTAGAACAGTGATTGATCACCAAATCAGCCATCAACCTGACATCCGCTGAAATGTCACGAATATGTTGCCAATTGCCAAGCGCTTCATTTACTTGAACATAGTTCATCACCGCAAAGCCTTCATCTGAGCTGTACGGATAAAATGGCAAGATATGTAGTGCATTAAGTTCAGGCAAACATTGGTTTTTAACAAAGCGATGCAAGGTATGCAAAGGCGGCTCTTCAGGCTTAGCAACTGCGTCATCCGTATTAGCATGACGAATAATTGAATCACCGTAGGCAATTAAAATCATATCTTGCTCATCCCAACGGTTTTTATGGGGCGTCGGGTCACGGACAGGATCATCACCTTGCATGGTGTTGATCAGCCTGTCTGCAAGTTGTTCAAGGGTTGTTGGTAGTTCAACCTCAGCATAAATACAGGTTAAATGCTGTATAACCCGTTGTTGTAAAAGCTCTAAAGTCACGTGCCTTCCCCGTTAAATATAATCTTTATTATCAAGCTCTACAGCTTCTTCTAAGCGAGCAAACACATCAGGCATGGCAGAGGCAACACGGTTCCAACTTGGTACAAACGGTGCTTCCATTGGGTTCTCTAAAAAGTGCTGACCTGCATTCATAATATTCTGTGCAAACATTTCAACGGCCTTTTCTTCATGGTGAATATCAAGCGTTAAGCCATTCATGAGCGCATCGTTGTGATAGGTTTCGATAAAATCGAGTGCAATACGGTAATAGGTTGCTTTTAATGAACGAATTGTTTCTGTTGTAAAGGTAACCCCTTGTGTAGCCAGCTTTCTAAATAAGGCTTTGGTGATATCAATCGACATTTTCGACAAACCGGTTGCTTGATTCTGTAACGATAAATCTTGGTGTTTATGATCGTAATTATCTGCAATATCGACCTGACATAAACGGTTATGCGAGTAGTTGCGATACATCTCTGATAGCACGCCAATTTCTAAGCCCCAATCACTTGGAATACGAATATCGTTGAGTACATCACGGCGAAACGAAAACTCCCCCGCTAAAGGATAACGAAACGAGTCCATGTATTCTAAATAATCATTACTGCCTAAAATTGTTTTAAATGAGCGCAATAACGGCGTTACCAGCAAACGTGACACGCGGCCATTAATTTTGCCCTCAGCGGTACGCGGGTAAAAGCCCTTACAAAATTCATAGTTAAAACGAGGATGAGCAACGGGGTAAATTAAGCGTGCTAAAAGCGCTCTGTCGTAAGTCAAAATATCACAGTCATGCAGCGCAATAGATTCAACTTTTGAGGTTGCCAGTTTATAACCCATGCAATACCAAACATTACGACCTTTACCTAGCTCTCGTGGCGCAACGCCCAGTTTTTGTAGTTCTTTATCGAGCGCTTGTAAACGCGGGCCATCATTCCAAAGTACTTTATGAGGCTGATCAAGCTCAGCAAAAAACTGTAGTGCATGGCGATATTGGCTTTCGTCGGCACGATCTAGGCCAATGGTAATTTGCGATAAATAAGGCACATGTTTGAGCTCAGCAATAATATTTTGCAAAGCAGGCCCTTCTAACTCACTGTAAAGCGACGGTAAAATCAGGCCCATTGGACGTTGTTTTGAAAAGTCCAACAACTCTTTTTCTAGCTCTTCTACTGGGCGGTCAGCAATATTGTGTAAGGTCGTGATAATGCCATTTTGATAAAAATCAGCCATGAGATTGCTCCTGTTTTGCTGCAAAACGCGCTTTGATGATAGTTAACGCAGAAACTTCTTGAACCCAACCTGCTGGGGCTGGTTTTTCGCTGAGCTGCCAGGCTTTTTGTAATATTTGTGATTGCACTTGGCTGCCAGGATTATTGATTAAAATAGCGGTGTCGGCCGCTTTTAACATGGCTACATCGTTTTGACTGTCGCCGAGGGCTATCACAGTAAATGGATTGCGATAGGCTTTTTTAAACTGATTTAACAGCCATTTTTGTGCAAGACCTTTATTGTTACCTTTGGTTAAATGGATAAAACGTCCGCCAACAAGCACTTCGTAGCCTGCTTGGCTCATAGTATCTATCAAACCTTGCTTTTCTTCATCACTGCCCGAGAAACAAACCGGATCTGAGTACTGGCGCTTTAGAGCCAGTTCACTTTTATCGACGGGGAGTCCTGTTAACTCGGCTATTTCATGTGCACTAAATTGACTAAATAAGCGTACACAATGACTAAATTGACTGGCATATTGTTTAAGGTCGTCATGCAATTTATCGGTACTTTGCGTCATGGCAAAACGCCAATAACCTTTATAGTCATCACAGCCAATCGGCTTTGTTTTAAAATAGTCTTTTGGGATATAAACGGCCGCGCCATTTTCAACAATAAAAGGTTGATGGTGATTTAACCCTTTTTGAATATCAGTCACTTCAGCAAAAGTTTTACTGGTGTTAAAAATGACATTAACACCACTGCCATTCAACTTTGCCAAAAAAGGTTTAATCACCTCACACTCGTAACTATCGTGATCAAGTAATGTTCCGTCTAAATCAGTAAAAATCAGTGGTTGTGCAATTTGGTCAGCCAATAGTTCCATCTTGGTAATATCACGCTCAGTATCAAGCAATAATAACGCATCCACGCTGTGCGCAAGCGTGGCTAAGTTTTCACGCGTAATGCGTTCAAAATGAGAGATAAAACGCTTTAAGCTCACTTCGTCAAACGTGCCCTGTCCTTGGCCTTTTTTGGCAATTAACTTATGCTCTTGCTCTAAGCGCCACGCATACACATCTTCGAATGAAGGGGCTTTTAACATAATGGTGTAATCAGCCATCGCGAATACATGTTGATATTCATTGGCTAAACAACTATTAACACAACGGCGCCAAATGCCATCGGCATCTTCTAGTTGTTCTAATTCATTAATTGGAGTTTGTAGCTGATAAGGCTGCTGGGGTGTACTGGCTACACACCAGCCTTCAAAAAACACGATATCAATCGGCTTTTGATTACGAGGCCACTGGTCTTTTGGCACTGGATCATCTGTTAGCTTATCAAATTGAGATAATGGCACATCCACCTTGCCTGCCAACAAGGCTGATAAGGTTTGCTCCATTAATTGCGTATCATGGGTGCCTGGTACACCACGACTTACAAACAAAGGATGAACGTCTTTAGCAAGCTCAGTGCGTGCATCGCGGCTTAAATAAAAGTCATCGATTGATAATGACACGCTATTAAATTCGGTATTGCTATTTACCCAGGTCACTAAAAAATCAGCGAGGGTTGTTTTTCCTGAGCCCTGGCAGCCGTTGATAGCCACCAACATAGGTTGGCCGGTTATTTTTGCGCTTAAGACATCGTGCGCGAGGGGTATAAAAAACTGCTCACTTAAATATTGATACTTCAGCGGTAACTGATGCTTCGCTAAAAACGGGGTAATATCCACAACATTTGCCTCTTGCATAATCGCTCCTACCAGTATGACATAGAGATAAATGCAGTTAGTAGACCAGTTTTTTAATTCCTTACTTTTTAATTAGTTACAAAAAAAGCGCATATTAAATGCGCTTTTTTGGTGCAAATATTCAATGCTAATTAATATCAACTATGATTCTTGCACTGCTTTGGGGAGGACGGCATTTAAGATAATCCCCAAAATTGCGCATAGGCTCACACCTTGTAAGCTAAACTCGTCACCGCCAATATGCATGCCACCAATACCAAATACTAAAATAAGCGCAATGATGGTCAAGTTTCTAGGAGCTGTAAGGTCTTCCCCCGATTTTACTAAGGTATTTAAACCAACCACAGCAATTGAACCGAATAGTAATATCATGATGCCACCCATCACAGGCACCGGAATCGTTTGTAAACCCGCGCCCATTTTTGCCACAAACGCGAGCACAATAGCGATGATTGCAGTCCAAAGCATCACGCGAGGGTTGAAGTTACGGGTGAGCATTACCGCCCCCGTTACTTCAGAGTACGTTGTATTAGGTGGACCACCAAAAACCGATGCCGCAGAGGTTGCGAGGCCATCGCCTAATAAGGTTCGGTGTAAACCTGGTTTCTTTAAATAGTCTTTACCCGTGACTTGGCTAATAGCCATCATGTCGCCAATATGTTCAATAGCTGGCGCAATGGCCACAGGCACCATAAACAAAATAGCTTGCCATTTAAACTCAGGGTAAGTAAATGCCGGCACAGCAAACCAGTTTGCTTCAGTGACCGCATTAAATTCAACAATCCCTAACAATAACGAAGCAAGGTAACCTGCAACCACCCCAGCAAGAATAGGAATAAGTTTAAATACACCTTTGCCCCATACCGCAAAAATCAGCGTAACCAGTAATGATAAAGCTGAAACCCAAATAGCTTGCTCATAAGGGATTAATTGTGCACTGCCATCCCCTGCTTTACCCATTGCCATATTCACAGCGACGGGTGCTAAGGCTAAACCAATCACCATTATGACAGGGCCAACAACCACAGGTGGTAACACCTTGTGCAGCGCATTCACGCCTTTAAATTTTACAATCAAGCTAAGCGCAAAATAGCAAAAGCCTGCCACCATTAAACCACCCATAGTTGCGGGAATCCCCCACATTTGTACCGAGGCGATAATAGGTGCGATGAAAGCAAAAGACGATGCTAAAAAGATAGGAACTTGGCCTTTGGTAACCACATGAAACAGTAAAGTCCCCAAACCTGCGGTAAATAAAGCCACATTGGGATCAAGGCCTGTCAGTAACGGCACAAGTACCAGTGCGCCAAATGCGACAAACAGCATTTGCGCGCCAGTTAAAATGGTTTTTAACGAAAATGGTTGATGATTTTCCACGTGAGCGCCTTACACTGTGCCAAAAATCTTGTCACCGGCATCTCCTAAGCCTGGAATGATATATCCTTTTTCGTTTAAGTGACTGTCTAAAGATGCAGTGAAAATTTCAACATCTGGGTGCGCTGCAAGGGTTTTTTCTACGCCTTCTGGTGCTGCCACTAATACAATCACTTTAATATCTTTACAGCCTGCTTTTTTCAGCATATCGATAGTGGCGATCATCGAGCCACCCGTTGCCAGCATTGGATCAATAACAAGGCTTAAACGCTCATCAATTTTGCCAACCAGCTTTTCAAAATAAGGCACTGGCTCGAGTGTTTCTTCGTTACGCTGAAGACCCACAACACTCACTTTTGCAGCGGGTAATAATTGCATCACGCCATCCATCATGCCAAGGCCGGCACGTAAAATTGGCACAACAGTAATTTTTTTACCTTTAATGTGCTCTACATCTAATGTTGAACCATCCCATCCTGTGATTTGCACGCTTTCTAATGGTAGGTTTTTAGTTGCTTCGTAAGTAAGCAAAGTACCTACTTCAGACGCTAGCTCACGGAAACTTTTTGTACTAATACCTTCTGCGCGCATAAGGCCAAGTTTGTGTTGAACTAACGGATGAGTAATTACATGGATAGACATAAGTAGAACCTAAATGAAATAAATTACGCCTATTTTAGCGTATAATAGGCCGCACTACCGCAAAAAATGCATTGTTATTGCATTAATTTCGTTAATAGGTCTAATATTAATCAAAAGGCCAAAATATTAATTTTTTTGCAACAAACTGGTGTGGCACAACATCATGGTTTATTTAATTTTTGGGTATCAACGTAGCATGAAAACATATTCGCTCGTTTTTTTAATACTATTTAACCTCGCTTTTTTAAGTTCAACAGCTAATTCTGAGCCTTTAGAAATAAAAGTGATGGATGACTTTATTCCGCAAGCAAATGGAAAGCCGAGAAATGAAGCAACTATTTTCTTACTCGAAGCTGTAAAAGAAATACAGAATGAAATAAACATCCAGTTTGTTCCCGCAAGCAGATTGCGAGAGTGGAAACAACTCAGCATGCTCCCTGATGTTTGCTTGTATAACAAGTTAAAAACACCTGAACGAAAGGCTAATGCCCTATTTACTCGCTACCCAATTATGGCATTTCCTGCAAATAGGCTCATTGTATTTAATATGCCTACATTACCTGATTCACTGTCACTGGAAAAAGCAATCAATGACTACGACCTCACGATTGGCGTAACAAGTGGACGCTCGTATTCCGCGGATATTGATACCTTTATTAAAAATAATGAAAAACACTTTTTTAAACTTGAAGGCGCAACCAATGCGAGTCGCTTGGGGCAGATGCTCTTTCAAAACAAAATAGATGCCATTATTGAATATAGAGACGTGTTTATAAACCGATATCAACGCGCTGCTAGGACGGATAAAATACGTTATTTAACCATTGAGCCTGACCAAGCAGCTGTTTTTGGTTATATAGCATGTTCACCTTCGCCGCAAGGAAGGCAAGCCATTGCGTTATTTGACCGTGCGCTTCAAAGTGAAAGAGTCAAAACTCTTATTAGCAAACGGCTATCGGAGCTGTTTCCAGCTCCTGAACAAAAAGTCATTATTGAGGCATTTAATAATGCTTACGTGCATTAATTAGCTAGAATTTGTTCCATTACCCAACTTGTATGAAGTGCTGACTCTCCTGTCGATGGGTGTGGTGCCCCTTGGTCAAAAAACCTCGCTATATTTTCAACATGAAACTGTTGAATATGAACGGGGTTTTCGATGGGAAATCTACACTTACCAGCAAGGTTATTGAGCTCAATTGGCTTTTCATCAAATACACTAAAGCGTATTTCACCTTTGCTGCCATAAATAACCACATCATCGAAACGCTTAGCAGAGGCAAAATTCCAACTGCCAACACCTGTCACACCAGAACTGTGCTGCCAATGAGCTGTAACAGCATCAAATGCTGAGTACAATCCTTGTTGATTTGAACTAAAACCATGAACCCGAGTAAACTCGCCCAGTAAGTAAGCGAATAAATCTAAGCCATGACTCGCTAAGTCATCAAAGTAGCCACCACGAGCAATGCATTTATCAGTGCGCCAATTATATTCACCGGACAAATCAAGTTCGCTTGGCACTTTACTTAAGTGCCAACTTACATGGCGTACTTGGCCAATTTTACCATTTTGAATAAGTTCTTTAACCTTATTAAACCGTGGTAAAGAGCGTCGATAGTAAGCGACAAATAATGGTTGTTTAGCACCTTTAAACGCCTCAACAATTGCATAGCTCTCTTCGTAACTAGGAGCGAGTGGCTTTTCGATGCAGCAAGGTTTGCCTGCTTTGGCAACTTCAAGCGCCAAGTCTTTATGACTATCGGGTGGCGTTGCTATATAAACAGCATCAACCATTTCATCGTTTATTAGCTCGCTGTTAGTTGCGAATACTTTGGGTACAGTATGGCGTGTAGCATAATCATGCGCTTTGTTTAAATCTCTGCGTGTAACGCCAATAAGTTCAATACCCTTTACTTGCTGATAAGCAGGGCCACTTTTTACCTCAGTTACCGCTCCACAGCCAATAATGGCAAAACGAATAGGCTTATTCATCATATTCCTTATTTTTGTTCAGGTATTCATTGAATTGGTTTTGCATATAACCATTTATCTTTACATGCTGAGGGCTCCAACCTGATAAAAACCGATAAAAATCAGCCCATACATAACACCACAGTTCACGCCAACTACTGATCAAATCGTCTGCATTTATAGTGCCCTGATACTGTTTAAGTGCTGCATTTAACTCTGCGAAATATCGATTTAGGTAGGTTTGCGCATTTAACTTCAGTGCGCTCTCATTTAAACAACTTCCCAAAAAGTACATTACATCGATAACGCCAATCCCTTTTCCAACATATTGAAAGTCATAACCAAGTACATGATTAGTCTGTGAGTTAATAGCAAAATTAGCACGCTTTGCATCCCCATGTATTAGTGTTTGATATTTGCATTGATAAATTGCGCAATCAATATGTTCAGCTGCGGCTTTGAGGGACGAGTCGGGCATTCGCGCGTATTCATCAGGACGCGTGGCTAAATGCCAATAACTGCCTCGAGGCCATAACCCCTCGCCCGACGTTGATAAATGAAAAGCATGAAAGTGCGCTAACCATTTAAGTATTGCATGAATATGTTGAGTGTGTTCTTGAGCTTGTTGATAGCCAAACGCTGTAAAATCATCAAAAATTAAAGCAAATTGATTTTGCTTCTGTATCTGATTAAAACAAGGAATGGCGGCAGCTTGGTCTGGTAAAGATGAGCTGTATTGCTTATACCAATTGTATTCAACTAAATAAGATTGCTGCTTTCTGGCTAGCGCAAATTGACTTTGCTTAATTCGCGAGTGTTCAATGAAATCAGGCATAGAAATCAATTTAATGACCCGCGTTTCACCGTCTAACCGGCAACGAACAATTTCGCCACAGCCGCTCCATAGAGTGCTAATCACATTAATAACTTCAATATCTTGATAGTTATTTTTTAATAAGGAATAAAATTCTGACATCAACAAACAATATAAAAATACACAGCCAGATTATGTCAGGCAAACTAATAAAAAAATAGGCCTATTAAGGCCTATTCGTTATGTGCTACCACGTGTAGTTTACGGTCAAACTGACGGTACGTGGATCACCCACAAATAACTGCCCGTAACCATAACCACCACTCCAGTGCTGTTTATCGAGTGCATTATCAACAAGCAATGCAGCATTCCAACTTGGTTTCTTGAAATATACACCTGCTTGCAACAGTGTATACGATGGCAAAACAGCTTCGTCGGTTGTATTACGCTTATCAACATAACTTGCCCCCACCGCTAACTGCCATGTATCGTTTAAGCTATATTTACTCCATAGTGTGGCTGAATTTTTTGGTGCATTTTCTTTTTGTTTACCAATTAAAAGCGTATTCGTGTCTTCAGTTATTTCCGCCCTATTGTAGGCGTAATTAGCAATCACTAACCAATTATCAGAGAGCTGCCCGTTAATATCGATTTCGAAACCTGTGGCTTGCTCCTCACCCCTTTGACGAAAAACTCGGTAACCTAATTGCTGTGAACGGGCAAAATCCTGCACTAACACATTCTGTTTTGTTATTTGGTAGATGGACGTTGTTAGCAACACCTTTTCGTCAAATAACTTTGCCTTATAACCAATTTCGTAGAGGTAACTGTCGATTGGTCCAAATGGCCCACCTTGCTCTTCGGTATTTAAAAATGTGGATGGGGGTTCAAAGCCGGTTACCCAACTGGCATAGACACTTGAGTCTTGAGTAAGATTATAAACAACACCTAAGCGAGGTAAAAAATCACTGTCTGAACTTTCATTGCCATTTAGATCTGTTAACTTATAATCTTCGCGACGTACACTGGCTAAAATTGACCAGTCATCGAATTTAATATGATCTTGAATGTAAAGACCGTTACTCTTTAATCCACCACCAAATTCAAAACGGTCGCCTAAATTGTAACTTGCTATGTCGGGTTGCTCATAGGTTGGGTTTAAAATATCAAATGTACCTGCTGAGCGACTCATTCGTTGCGCATTGAGTTTATGGTTATCAATGTAATCGCCACCGATGACAATATTGTGCTCAACATCACCGGTATAAACTTTGCCTGTTATGTAAGCAGTCACATTATCTGAATCGGCATCAATATCACGGTCTGTATACCAAACATTAAATACGGAGTCTGATCCATCAACATATGTCGCTGCACGATGCTCAACCAGCTTTTGCTCACTATCTAAATGCATGTATTTAAAACCCAATGACCAGTAATCATTAAAATGATGGTCTAAAGTCACACTTGATGATAACGAGGTTGTATCTAGCTTATCCCCTGGCTGATTTGACGATAAAGATATAGGCACCTGAGATAAATCGGTCGCGTTACGTAAATTGGGTTGACCGCGGTCGAGTAACCCCTTGCTGTCAGAGTAAACCACCTCAACATTAATTTTAGTATCGTCGCTTAGTAAATATGTAAAACTGGGTGAGAGTAATAAACTCTCATTAAAAATATTATTTCTGAACGTTTCTGAATCTTCGTAGCCAGCATTAAATCGATAAAGCCAACGATCATTGCTAGCTACCTTGCCTGTTGTGTCTAATGCGACATATTTATCAGAATAACTACCAAGGCGAGCACTAATGCTATGGCGGCTTTCACCAAGCGGTTTTTTAGTTACTGTATTAACCGTGCCACCTGGGCTTGCATCACCAAATACAGCAGAAGCTGGCCCTTTAATAACTTCGACACGTTCAACATGAGCAATTAAGGTTTGATTCCAAAAGTTATTATGAGTACGCATACCATTGACGCGGCGATCGTCTTGGCTACGAAACCCCCGAATTGTAATGTCATCATACACAGAGTATTCATTCGCGCCGCTAATAAAAGGAGTAACATCGTTTAAGCGCATCATTGCTTGATCTTGTATCACCTCCTTGGTTACTGCGCTTACTGATTGCGGGATCTCAAGAATATCAGCAGCAGTGCGGGTAACAGAATAACTGTAATCAGAGAATGTTGTTTGCGAGCTTCGCCCTAAAACCTCTATTACTTCAATATCAGAAAGTGCTTTTTTGCTTGGTTGCTTTTGTGTTTGCGACACCGCTTGTGTTGTAACGAATACAGCTGATATTAGTAAAGCCAATTTTTTAATTTTCATTTTCCTTCCTTGTACCTATAAAATAGCAAAAGATTAATTAAAAATAATTATCATTTCAATTTTATTTTGGGTATGTGAGACAAAATGAAACCAAAAAACGAACTTAGTTAGTAATAAATTTTAAAGCTTATTAATTATAGGGATAGCTCCAGATTATCAGTACGTTAAATACACTGTACTCAAGAGGGGTTAGTAGCAAGCTGGCCGGGTACGCTGATGATGACAGGACTTTTAATTTGTTAGCGCTTTGCATTTGAGCACACAAATACCAAGTTCATTTGCAATTTGCTCCTTGGTAATTTCTGCATCTTCTAGGCTGTCATGAAGAGCGGCGGCGCATAGCTCATTTTCATCTTGAACATGAGCAATATTAACAAGTATATCGACAACTTCGATTAAATGGTTAATGTAGGGTGAGCCATCTGATTTACGCTGTTGTTGAGCCTAGTATTGGGCAGCCAACCGAAGTTATTTAGTCAAAAGCGCAAAATGATTCATCATGGCAACCTCAAAGTTTTAGAACAAAATTAAGCGTAGACCGTGTTGATGTATTTTGTCACGTTAAAGTGCTGCTGTGGTAAATCACATGCAAGCATCAAGCTATTTGAGCCAGCGCCACTAATTGGTGGCACTGACAAATTTTGCACTGACCGCTGGTAACAAGTGCGCAGTTTTACTGGGAGTGGCTGCGCGCTTGATTGTAATTGTCATATTCAGAGCCATTTCTATTTAGGTAAAATTTTCTAAAAAAGTTTTAGAGCTTTCTACAATTAAGGGGCTAAACCAAGCAAAGCCATCATTCATGGTTAACAACCAAGCTATAATAGATAGATTACTTATACCAACAACTAAGATGAACATGAAAGCAAATATATTGAATTTACTTTCAATCACCCCGTCTGAAGGAATGAAAAAAGCTGTGAACCATAAAAAGGACGAACCAACAAACCAAATAAGAAAAAAAGTAATATCCAATGTTAGTAGCTCACCATTTCTAAACATTATAATTACATAAAGCCCAGACAGAACCATTCGATAATAAGCATAGTAATACACTTTACTGAACTCGCAGAGCGATTGTTCATCAAGATATGTATCTGTTGATTTATACTCTTTTGCTATAAACCTAGAAAGTAAAATAGCAATTAACAAAAAGCACCCCGTTTGCATTGGTTCTATAAGAAAGATCCCTACTAGGAAAAATAAAGTTAAAATAAGAATATTTTTCCATTTTTGAGAAAATGAGAATATTGGCATTTTATGATAGTTACCTTGTTACCATGTTTTCGTATATAAACCTTTTGGGATCCAAAACTACACTTCCAGCAGGTTCATACTTGCTAGGTCCAGGCTTCGGTGTTGAATAAGGAACTTTTGGTTTCAAAAGTTCATCCGCAGCACTTCCTGGGCGCACAACCCCAGAAACATACTTATACAAGCTTCTTTCTGTTTTGTTGGAAGTTCGTTGAACTTTCTAAACTGCTTAAATGTAAATGAAGATATATTATAAATTATATGTCTCGCAGAGCCTGCAGCCCAAATTGAGGAGTAACCTGCTGCATACCCCTGATACTCCCTCATTCTTAATCTCATGATACTACGTGAAATGTCAGTTGAGGTTATTCGCCCTTGGTCGATAGCCTCTTTCTGACAAACAGAGTCGCAAGTACTAGTTGCCTGAATTGTATTTCCATCTTCATCCTCTTTAAAATCACTATATGAAGCATTTACACTTCCAAAGTATTCATTCGATATACCTCCTACCCTATCGATATCTAAATCAAAACCACTTAATTTAGAACTCTTCTCTTTGCTTGTTTCTGAAAAGCTATTGGGTTCGTTTATAGCTTCTTTTTGATTGCTTGTAGAACTCCCGATATCACTAATAGTTCCTTTATTTTTAGCTGTAACTTTTATTGAAGAGCTTCCATTTTTTTGTATCTGAGAATTAATTTTTTTGAATGCAGCTTCAGTCATTTTAACTGATTTTTCTTCACCACTCTTAGTTGTAACCACCGTGTCAATTGGGCATGTCCCGCTAGAAGCACAGACTGCAGAATACCCTGTTGGATCTACCCCCGCCAACGGATTATTCATTATGTAAGAATAAGGGTTAATGCTTTGGTCATTCGTTGGGCTTTGAATAACAGGGTCAACTGACATAAATCGACCAAGGTTATAATCGTACACCCGACCGTTCATATGAATAAGCTCAATATCATCCAAATGCTCATGGTCAGTAAAGCCACGTCGTGTTTTTGCATCTGCTAAGTCATTTAGCTTTGCGTTTCCAACCGGCATTAAGCCACCACTGGCTAAACATGGTTTACCAAATGGGTCATAGTTGCGTTGGGTGGTCACGCAACCATTGTAGTCTGTGATAATGCGCGCACTTTAAAGCGCTTTCTATGTAAGGATTGTAGTGCTTCTATTCTCTTTGTAACTCACCTAGATTGCGTATATTTATAAAGGAAGTTTAGATAATAAAAAACCCGTGCTAAACACGGGTTTTCGAAGATAAAGTCCTAATACTGCTCAGGACTTGCATTGTTGAATTACTCGTTTACCACACTTTTAAGTGGGTTAACTGGCTTTGCATTGTCATCCAGTAAGTTCATATCAAAGTCGAACTCATCAACACGAATCGCTTTTTCACGTTTCTTGTTGTAATCAATCAGTTTTGCATACTCTTCTTCGTTAATAACACTTGCCACAAGTGCATTATCAAGTGTTTCTGCAAAACGAACGCCTGGCTTGATAGTCTTAGCACGCAGTGCTTTTTTAACTTTTGCAAGTAAATCAAGGCATGCCATTTTCGCTTTGTACGCTTGCTCATTGATGTGATGACCATCACCTTCAATTGGTTTAACCAAGTGAGTGATTTGCGCTTTAAATGCCGTATCCATTTGCGCTTGAGTCGCAAGTTCACGGATTAAATCATCACTGATCTTAGGCATTTTCATTGAGTAGTTCATCGTAATGAAACGCATAAATTTACGAGTACCACTTGCAGGGAAGTTATCTAAGAACTTATGCAATGCTTCTTCAGCGCTTTGTAGTGCAAATCGAGTCGCATAATGGAAATAAGGCGCAGCTTGCTCACGTTCACTGCTTGCTACTTTTTGCTCGTAGTATTTAATCGACGCCATCGCTGCGTATAAGAAACTCATTACGTCACCTAAACGTGCAGATAACATTTCTGCTTGTTTAAGCTTGCCGCCAAGTACTAATAACGAGAAGTCAGCGTAAACTGCAAGTTTTGCAGATAGTTTATGTGCTGCTTTTTCGTATTCACGTACTTCTGGTAATGACGATTTAGCTCCCGCAGTAAACGGCAATACACCTAAGCGGAAAGCACGTAAACTGTTAGCTACGCTGTAGCCCACTGTTTTACGTAAAATGCTGTTGAATTCTTTATCTGCATTTTTGTCTTCGCTGTGGATAGACTCAACCATAGTTTGTAGATATGGGTGACAACGCATTACACCTTGACCAAAAATCATTAGGTTACGAGTAAGAATGTTTGCACCCTCAACCGTGATTGCGATTGGTTGTGCAACATAACCACTTGCTAATGTGTTTTGTGGACCATTTTGAATCGCTTTACCTGCTTGAATATCCATTGCTGAATCAAGCACGTTACGACCAATTTCTGTCATGTGGTATTTAGCAATCGCCGTGACTACAGATGGTTTTAAGCCCATGCCTAAACCTTCTGTTGTTAATACACGCATTGCTTCTTGAAGATACGTTTTACCTGCGATATCAGCAAGCTTCTCTTGGATACCTTCGAATTGACCAATCGCCAGACCAAACTGCTCACGTACTGCTGCGTACTCAGAAGCACCTTTGAATGCCACTTGTGATGAGCTAACACCTAGTGCTGGTAACGAGATACCACGGCCTGCACCTAAACAGCTAACCAGCATTTGCCAGCCACGGCCGATGTTCTTTTGACCACCAATGATGAAGTCCATTGGTACAAATACTTTTTCACCGCGAGTCGTACCGTTGTAAAAACGGATACCCATAGGATCATGACGATTACCAAGTTCAACACCTGGGTGATCTTTAGGGATAAGCGCACAAGTAATACCTAGGTTTTCTTTACCACCTAGTAGACCATCAGGGTCAACTACTTTAAATGCTAAACCTAATACTGTCGCAATTGGCGCGAGTGTGATGTAGCGTTTGTCCCAAGTAATTTCTAACCCTAACACTTCCTCGCCATTGAACTGGCCACGTTTAACAACACCAATATCAGGAATGCCACCCGCATCAGAACCCGCTTCTGGGCTAGTTAATGCGAAACATGGAATATCACGACCATTTGCAAGACGCGGTAAGTAGTGATCTTGTTGCTCTTTAGTACCAAAGTGAAGTAATAGCTCACCTGGGCCTAATGAGTTAGGAACCATCACGGTTACCGCAACCGCAGAACTCTTAGTCGCGATAGTCGCAACAATTGTTGAGTTTGCATAAGGGCTGAATTCTAAACCGCCGAATGATTTAGGAATGATAAGCGAGAAAAAGCGCTCTTTTTTCAAGAAATCAAGGATGTAGTCAGGAAGATGAACACCATTTTGAATTTCAGAATCATCAATCATTGATAATAATTCTTTCACTGGACCATCTAAGAATGCTTGCTCTTCAGCGCTCAGCTTAGCAGCTGGCACATCACGAAGTGCATCGAAATCAGGTTTACCTTGGTAGATTGAACCTTCTAACCAAACATCACCTGCATCTAACGCTTCTTGTTCTGTAATTGAAATACTAGGTAATACTTTTTTTAATTTTGTACGTAAGCTCATAATAAACTCATCCGACCAGATAGTAATACCTACATTACGTCATAAATTGAACAATAGATCAATTGGTCCAACCAGTTTTTTTAACATTTTTTTATATTTAATTTTCTTAATGATGCTAAGCACTTGAATATATTAAACTTACACATGTACGCTCAATTGGCATTTTTATCCCGAAAATATTAACAACTAAAGTTCGAATACAAAAAAGCCCAACTAAAAAAGTTGGGCCGAAGGTTAGGTTTGCAGTTATAGCTAGAGTTCATCCTCAATCGGGAACAGCGATATAAACCAAACTTGAAAACGCCGCCATGATGAGGTTTGTGGCTCTTTTTCAAACTGCTTGTTGTTTACTGTATCAAGCCAAATTAGCTGGTCATCGTTTGGATTCTTCAATTCTACTTTCCAAGCGTAGTCTGGCATTTTTTTATCAACCCAGTGCGCTAAAAAATGACTGAGTTTTTCACTATTAATTAATACGCCCATTTCAGTATTTAGGTCAAAAGAGCGCGGATCGAGATTCATGGTGCCAACGAAAATTTTCTTATCATCGACCGTCATTGTTTTTGCATGAAGGCTTGCCTGTGATGAGCCTGTCACCTTGCGCCCTGCTTTGCGTTTAATAGCAACTAAGTCGCTAGGTTTTAATTCCCAAAGTTTAACGCCACCACGAATTAAATCTGCACGATACTTCTTGTAACCCGCATGCACAGCAGAAACATCAGTCGCTGCTAATGAGTTAGTCAGTACGGTAACATCAACCCCTTTTTTTACCCAACTGGTAAGCAACTCAACGCCCTGTTCTTTAGGGATAAAATATGGTGAGACTATAATTGCTTTATGCTCTGGTTGACCCATCTCTTTGAATAAAGATGGCGACATATTAGCTGATTTTTCACTCACATCATTGAGCAGCTTATCAGGATGGTCGAAGAATAAAGTCGACTCTTGCCAATCAAACTGGATCTCATCGTTTTGTAAACGCTTCACAAACTCACTTTCACGAAGTTGCTCTACATAGTTGCTGTCTTGGTTTTGCAAAACATAGGTTCGTAAGCTTTCTGTGATATTAACGAGAGATTGTTCATCACGACTGCCATGCAAATCTTCAACGGGGTACGATAATTGATGATTCCAATATAAATCAAACGCTTTTGATGCTTTGGGTACAATGTCACCTGCGCTCATTACGTCTAAATCAATAAACTCTGAGTGATCTTCCGCGGAAAAATATGCATTACCAATATTTCTGCCGCCAGTGATAAAAACTTTATTATCAACAATAAAGCTTTTGTTATGCATTCGTCTTGAAAGCAGGCTGTAATTACTCACAAAACCCAATGCTCTAAAACGGCGATTAGGAAACGGGTTAAATAATCTCACTTCAATATTGGGATGGACAGCCAACGCTGCTAAATCAATTTCACTATCGGCTTGAGATAGGTCATCAAGTAATAATCTTACTCTTACTCCGCGATCAGCCGCTTTGAGTAAAAAAGCGGTGAATAAAATTGTTGTTTGCTGCCTGTGATATAAATAATACTGCACATCAATGGTGTGCTCTGCAGAATCAATGAGCGCCAACCTTGCAACAAAGGCATCAACTCCATCTACTAAAGGATAAAATCCTGATAAACCAGGATGAACATTCCCCACTGCATCTCCTATTGTACTGGGTGTATCAGCTGCAATAGCATAACTTGGTTGGATAGACTCCCTAGAAGGTAATTGCGCACAGCCTGCCACTACCATAAAAAAAATTGCACAAAAAAGATATTTGGGAGAGTCAATTATCATGGCTTCCTACCAGTGACTGTGTGATACACACATTGCTTTGATATAACCCTAATAAATGAGGGGGTTAAAAGCAAATAAAACGCGTACGGAAGTGATAAAGATAAGTAGGAAAGGTAAGAAAAATTGTTAAATAAACACGTTTAAGAGCAAATAATTATGCTACTTGCTCTGTGATGTCTGCAATTTCAATGAGCTTACGGTTAAGAATCTTTTTACAACAACCGCAACATTTACCACATTGGCTACCAACTTGTAGCTCTTTTGACAGATCGCGCATCGTCATTGCGCCATCATCAATTGTTTGTTCGATTTTTTTATCAGTCACACCATGACATAAACAGATATACATGAATGCAAACCACTCTCATTTCTCTTGATGGTCAGCATATTAATCTAAACGGTAATAGTTCGCAATAGTGTTTTAGTCAAAATTTGTATAACTTTCATACTGGAACCTCCTAAATGGCATACAGCTGAAAATTTCTTCTTATATTTTGAGTGGTTAGTTGATGACGAGTACACAAAAAATTTTCAACGTTTAGATATGTTTTAGCTTATGAGAAAAGAGGTTATCAGGTTTTGTAAAGGATTTAACGAATAGCTGAGCTTGAGTGAACAACTTTGAATGACAAGGCATACTCACTTTCAAGGGTTCAGTGTTAAGATAATAAACTCTTTATAAATAACAAACGATAGTTAACACGTTAGTTGATAATAAAACTCTGTTTTTGCTATTTTATCTCAAATGCTTGATTTTTAAACGAGGACACATGGAAGCGCCTACTATTGAATTAACACGCGACAATTTTAAATCCATCTTTTTTCAGACTTTGATAAAAACAAAAGTGCAGCCTGAGATACCTATTTTAAGATGTGCTGTGCCCTTACCTAAAGCACAAAGATTACAAGCAAAAATAATCACTGCCGCTATTTTGATTATCGCATGTCTACTTGTTTGGCAAACACAATCCGGTGCAGTCGCTATTGGCGCTGCGATCGTTACCTATCTTAGCTACTTTTTAATTCAGATGTTTATCGCCAATAAACGTTACTTTATTCAAGAGTCCCCACTATGCGAAATTAAAATTAACCAAGAACAAATTTACTTACCAGCTCTTTTATTTGATGACAGAAAAGCACGGATACTTGAAAGAGAGGATTTACTTAATGTTGAAGCCGTATGGAATTTCACACGCTCTAAAAGCGGCTACGACATTAACGACCCAGAGCCAAGGCGAGCTTACCTATTTTCTGTTATTTTTAAAACTCGTTATGGTAACTCGATTCCTTTAAATGACTGGAGTATAGAGCATCCTGAACTATTCAAAACACTTGTTGAATATAATTACCCAGTAACCATGATAAGAACAGCCAAACGCGGGTCACCTATAACGATTCACACTAAATGGTTCTTCCTATTTGTTTTTATATGTATTCTCATACATTCACTTATAAAGTATGTTATTTAGCGAACGTAATAAATATGCAATTGACAAAGCAACTGCAAATTACCAGTACTCTGCCTACGGTTACAGCGATAAAATTTTGTAGCTGGATGCTGAAACAATGCTTTCTTACAAAACATATCTGAAGAGACCACCACTTACTTATGCTTTATTATTAAACAGCATGCCAGAGTGAATACTGGACGTAGGTGCGAATAAAGAGTTAATCATCGTAGAAACATTCCTTTTTACTGTAAGCTGAACTGCATTAATTTCTTCATCAAGCTGTTTATTTAACTCTAGTAACTGACTTTCTCGTTGTTCTGGAGCTAGGTCTTCGTTACTTGTTAAACTATCAATCTTATTTTGTAGCTCCTTTATTTTAACTACTAACTCTTGCTGTGTTTTTGATTTCGCTTGCGTATCTGGGTCAGGGGCAACATCAGTTTCTTGTTGTTTCGAGCGTGGATGGTTTGCAGCCTTTTCACTCTCGTTGTTTAGCTCATTTTTATTTTTCTGGCCTAATAATGACTCTGTTAGTAATGAAGGTGTGTATGAAGTTAGCTGCATAGTTTTCCTATCGTGAATTTTTTGACGTTTAACTGAGAAATTAAAATAATGCATAGCCCGTACCTATATCAAAACCTATCAGCACTAAATTAAGTTGCTATCTCTGTTCAAATTATCTTTGCATATAATTGCTATCTAACTTTTACTTCTTAAACTCGTCAAAAATCAATCCTAAAGGAGTGTGTTTTAACTTTTCAATAACCTTTTGTGATCGCTTTTTAAACACCTATCGTAAGCCTTATTGAAATGGACACGTCGTACCGTCCGAACATACGAAGATATAAGGAAGAACGATGAAATACATACTCTTGGTAAGCAGCTTACTTTTCATCACTGCGTGTAGCGATGATGACGACGATAATGAAGTGATTACCCCTCCCCCAGTACAAGAATTTAGCCCAAGTAAGACCTACTCTGTCACTTTGAGCGGTAAGCAAGAAGTACCAATGAATAACTCAATGCAAACCGCCACAGCAACCGTAGAGCTTGATGAAAGTTTAATGCAATTTCGTGCAACGCTAGATGCAAGTTCAGTAGAAGGGTTTAGTGCTGCGCACATTCATGATGGTGATTTGGGTGAGAATGGCGACGTTGCATTTGCATTTGAAGCAACAAGCGAAGGTATGTATGAAGTGGCTATTACCGATCTTAATGAATCCCTTATCGAAGATCTGATGGAGGGTGATTGGTATATCAACCTCCATACTGAAGCATTTGCAGACGGCGAGTTACGCGCACAAATAGTGCCTGATACAACTAGCATCATCACTTTCGCCTTAAATGGTGAACAGCAAGTTCCCATGAACGACACCGATGCGATGGGTTACGGTTACGCATCTTACGACAGTGCCAGTACAGAACTTAAACTCCGCGCAGTCACTATGGGTGTAGATGATGCAACAGCAGCGCACATCCACACAGGCAAATTAGGTTCAAACGGTGATGTGTTTGTGGTTTTAGAGCAAGACGATGAAATTTTGACTGATTGGGTGGTGCCTGAGGGCACCACCATTGACAGTGATACCCTTACGGTGCTCTTAGATGGTGGACATTATGTGAATATTCACACGCCTGAATTTGCGAATGGCGAAATTCGCGGACAAATCCTGACGGATAACTACGCAGTGGCAACGTTTGATCTTAGTGGTGAGCAAGAAGTGCCTATGGTGACCACCATGGCCAGTGGTGATGGTTATGCATTAGTAGATACAACTGACTACAGCGTAGAACTCACGGTTGTTACTTCAAACTTAGACGATGCAACTGCAGCACATATCCACACAGGTCGAATTGGCAGTAATGGTGATGTACTCGTCGCTCTTGAACAATCAATGGATGACAGTAATATTTGGATGACTCCTGCAAATACTATGATAGATGCTGATATTTTTGCTGTACTTGCATCCGGAGGTCATTATGTAAATGTTCATACACCTGATAATGCTGGCGGAGAATTACGAGGTCAAATACTTACCAACAATTTCGCATTCACAAGCTTTACACTCAATGGCGAGCAAGAAGTACCAGCTGTGACCACCAATGCCAGTGGTGAAGCGTATGCTCTCATTAATATGAATAATTACGACCTCGAACTTCGTGTAAATACAACAGGCGTAGATGACGCAACAGGCGCTCATATTCACACAGGTCGAATTGGTACAAATGGTGATGTACTTGTGGCACTTGAGCAGTCAACAACTGATGCCGGCACTTGGGTAACACCTGCCAATACGATGATAAACGCAGATATTTTTGCAGTGCTCGCTTCAGGTGGTCACTATGTAAATGTCCATACACCTGCCAACACAAGTGGTGAAATTAGAGGTCAAATTCTGACGGATAATTATCAATTAGTGACTTTTCCATTAACTGGTATGCAAGAAGTACCCGCAGTCGATACCATGGCGTCAGGCAGCGGTTACGCACTGGTCAATATGGATAATTACCACATAGAGTTAAGAGCATTAACAGAGAGTGTAAGTGATGCAACAGCAGCGCATATCCACACTGGCCGCATCGGTATGAATGGTGATGTACTTGCAGCATTAGAGCAGTCAAGCGATAACATGAACCTATGGCAAACACCTGAAAACACCATGATCGATGCAGAAACGTTTGCAATACTCGCATCAGGAGGCCATTACGTTAACGTGCACACACCGGCGAATCCTAGCGGTGAGTTACGTGGGCAAATTTTAACTGATAACTATGTATTTGTGACCTTCCCACTAAGCGGCGCCCAAGAAGTACCAAGTGTTGTGACAGACGCATCTGGTGATGGCTATGCATTAGTGAACACCCATGATTACAGTGCTGAATTACAAATACTCACCTCTGGCGTGAGTGACGCCAGCGCAGCGCATATTCATACTGGTGTAGCCGGTGAAAATGGCCCTGTATTAGTTGGCCTTGTGCAAGATAGCGATGATATGAATCGCTGGATGAGCAGCACCGGCTTGATGATTGATGCCGATATATTCTCAGTACTCGCTTCTGGCGGTCATTATGTAAACGTACATACGCCTGCTAACCCGAATGGGGAAATTAGAGGCCAGATCCAATAATCAATTCCTAACCCTGTTAATCCTAGTTGTTCTGAGGCCAATGTAACTTTGGCCTCTTTTCGTAAAAGGTGAATTCAACCTGTCTTGCAATAACACCCTTCGGCATTCGAATTAACGAACTGACTATTAAAGCCAGCACGTAAATTTTTAATTACCAACTCAACAAAACCGTTCTGACTCGAGCACGCTAAGCCTTTTGATAATGGGCCTGCATATGCCAGCTCTTGATTATCTGAAATAAGCACAGCAGCGGGTTGCGCGGGTATAAGTAAAGACAAAGCCGTACTCGGGGCTAGTTTTACGACTTTTACCCCCTGCTCGATAGCATAGTCTGTTAAGCTCTGAATGTGCGCCTGTGAGCGCGCGGAACAGACACAGGTGTTTTCATCCACAATATACAAAGTATCGCCTTCGACTGCATTAAGCCCAACGGTATTTTGAAACAATGACAACCAGTTTGGTTGCGACAGCGTGTTATCAGGGTCAAATGTGTCTGTTTGCTGGGTGTAAGCAAAGACTAAAGTAGCAACCACAATGATAACCCATAAAAGGGTTGCCACTGTTAATCTTATGCTATTTGAATTTAGCAATACCTTGCTCCAGCACATCAATACTGACATCAATTAACTGCACACGATCAGTTAGCTTTTCAATCATATGGTTATCATTCTCTTGATTAGCAATTAAGGCTTGTGAGTTCTCGGCTATTGCACGGGTGTTACCCGCTTGATTTTGCACTACATGCGCAACCGATTGTGAGCTTGTAGCGGCACTGTTTACTTGCTCCGTCATTTCTGTAATTTGTTGCTTCATTTGCGTGCTAATTGCCGATAGTTGCTCAATCAAAGTGACACTCCCTTGCATTGATTGAGTCGATGAAGCACTATTTTGCATCAAACTTTCAAGGGTTGTCGTTATTTTATCTGTGGTGTGTTTGCTACGCGTTGCAAGGTTTCTAACTTCATCTGCGACCACAGCAAAACCACGCCCCTGCTCACCGGCACGAGCCGCTTCAATAGCTGCGTTTAAAGCAAGGAGATTGGTTTGCTCAGCAATCGATGAAATCTCATTCAGTAAGTCTGAAATATGGCTACATGCACTTACTAATTGTGCAATGTTCTGATCTGCCTCTTTAAGATTATTAGCCAGTTCAGCGGTTTTATTGTCTGTATTCGCCACCTCATTTAATGCCTCGCTCGCACTTAAATGAAGCTTTTCAAACTGGGTTTGTAGTTCATTACTTTCTTGCTCAACATGGGCAAAGCCTTCAGCAACGCGCTCCCCTGATTGTGCAATATCGGCCGATAACTGCTCTCGGTGCAGTGCTTGTTGGTGCAGTTCATCATGTACTTCAAGCAATTGTTTAGACTGATTTTTTAAAACGCTACTTTGGCTTTGTACATCACCAATTACACTTGAAACAAAACCAAGAAGACGATTAAAACCCGCCACCGCTTCACTGTGACTTTCATCGGCTCTTAGACTAATATTAATGCTGTTTTCATTCGCCATAATTTGCTCTGTAGTATTACTTAACGAGAGCCCTGCACTACGTTCACGGTGCAATGTTTTAGCGATGTAGCCCGCAACAATAGCTTCCACGATGGCATACACTGCATGGATAAGTACGGTACTAAAATATAATCGGTCAGGGTCAAAAACATATAAACCCATTTCATTGATTTGTAAAAAATAAAAGCTCAAATGATGAACGGCTACAAATGCAAGTGCGGTAATAAACACTCGCCACTCAACAAACATGATTAGCACAGCCATCAATATAAAAATTTCAAAGTGAACTTCAATAAGTCCATAGCTTTGTTGGATGTGTAAAAACGAAAACATCATGCAGCCGGCAGCAACCACATGAGCGGTCAATTTGCTACCTGGGTAGCGGTACAGCATCCAAAGCGGCAAAGACAGCAAAAGTAAGCCTGTGACCACACCGGTTAACAAGGTTGAGTAGATAAACCCTAAGACCAAAGACTCTACAAATAAAAGAAGAAACAAATACGTAAAAAGACGGCGCACACTCGTCATAGTTAAAGCCTTAATTATTAAATAATTTACAAAAATACAATTAACCGAGCCTATACGGTTTGATGCGTATCATGGTTCACTTTATTAATGGCAATAATGCTCTAAATTGTTGAGTTCCTGCTTTTTCTAACCATTGAAATAACACACTTTCGGTACATGTTATTATAGCTCCAGCCTGTGTAAGTTGCTTTGTTGCTATGTTTTTATGGTGTGAGTTACGCGATGCGATAGCGTCATCCACAATAAACAATTTAAAACCGGCAGCTAATAAATCCAAACACGTTTGTAAAACACACACATGCGCTTCAGTTCCTGCAACAACAATTTGGGGACGATTAAAGCGCGATAGCGACTCTATGAAGTTTGGCTCTAAACAGGCACTAAAATGTATTTTTTCTATGTTACAGCTTGTTGCCATAAAGTGAGCAAGCGATGGGTCGGTTGCGCCCAGTTTTTCAGGGTTTTGCTCCGTAAAAACCACTGGAATATCAAAAAGAGATGCCCCTGTTAAAAGCTTTTCGGTATTATTAACAACCTCTGCAAACTCGCTAATAACAGGAGATAGCCCTGCTTGTTCATCAATGATAAGTAAAATAGTTTGCGTTTTTTGACATATAAATGGGTGACGCATAAAAGGCCTTGGTCATTTTTAATTAAAGTATTTATAGCACATAGATACATTTGTGTACCTTAATTAACATTGTGCTAAACTATCTTCTCTTACTCGTTAATTACGTGCATATTTGTGCTATATTTTACTAAAAGTTTTGTGCAAATAATAATTTAGGGTTCAACATTCGGTGCCTAAACACTTCCTCTTAGTTTTCATTTTTATCCTATTAGTATTCCCTAACATTGCGAATGCGCAAAACTATGCTTTGCAAATTCAGCGACTTTCAACAGATGAAGGCTTAACTCAAGGCTCTGTTACTAAAGTTGTTCAAGATGATCTCGGTTTTATATGGATTGGTACTTATCAAGGTTTAAATCGTTATGATGGTTACCAAGTATCTCCATTTTCAGGAGAGCACATACTCGATCAACGACAAATTGCCTTCATGGCAAAAACTAACAATGGAAAACTATTTGTAAGTACCGAGTTTTCAGGGGCTTTTTTAATTGACCCAAAATCTTTGCATGTTGAAAAAATCTATTCAGGAAAGCTAAACCCTGAAGATAATTTTTTCTCTCCTATACTGGCTTTAGATGAAAGTGATAACGACTACTTTTTTGCTATAAACCAACATGTTTACTCGTACCACAAGCAATCAAAAAAGTTTTTACATGAATTTTCAATCAATAAACAAGAGCACATTATTCGCTCCCTAAAGCTTCATGAAAACTTTATATTTATTGGTACCTCTAACGGGCTGTTTTCTAAGAATCTCGCTGATGAGCATATTTCGTATATTCCATTGGCAGATCAAAAAAACATTAACGATGACAACAAAAACGTCAAATTTTTACATGTCGATAAACAGTTAGGGCTGCTAGTCGGAACTGTGGAAGGAATGTATAACATCCCTTTTGATAGCAGGGAACTACTTGAATTTGATAAAGCTAAGCTACTCATTCCTACGCTCAATATATGGGATTATACAAACAGTCCTTTTGGTGAGTACATCGTTACCGAAAAGGGCTTATTTGAATTTAATCGGCAAACATTGAGTGCTGAGTTTGTTTTGCGTTTCGATCAAAGCAAATTCAACATGACCGATAACACCATACCTGATGTCATGGTAGATAAAACAGGCCTTCTTTGGCTTGCTTCGCGATCACAAGGGGTATTTACTTGGTCTACTCTGGCAAAACGTTTTAAGCATATTCAATTAAAAAATGAGCAAAGTTATTACGACAATAACATTTGGTCTATTGTCCAAGATGACAATAACACCCTTTGGATTGGTACCGATAACGGCTTAATGAAATACAACCAGTTAACTAAAAAAACCACTGCATACTTAGTAAATAATGACGAAAAAGCATTTCATGGTGAGCATGGTATTTATGGTATTGCCAAAGCACAATTAGATGATAATAACCGTTACCTATGGCTAATGAAGTATGTTGGCTTGACGCTGTTTGACAAAAAAACAGGCAAGACAATAGCCATTAATGGCAGTGAAAAAACAACGACATTTTTATCAACAGAGCCTAGTTGGGGCTTTCACGTTATGAAACCTGATCAATTTGCTTTTATAACGAATGATGAGTTTTACACTTATAACGGAAAAACTGGCGAATTAAATGTCATAAAAGGGCTTAAAGAGCAAGTAGATATAATCAATGCAAATTCATTTTTAAAACCGTTACCTAATTACCCTGATGAATATGTTCTTAATATGTCCGGTAAGCTCTATCGTTACAATGAGTCGACAGAAAAGTTAACGCTAATATATCAAGTTGAAAACTATAACCCTTTAGCTTTTTTTCTAGTAGATGACTGGGTCATCGATCACAACAATGTGTTATGGCTGGCTTCATCACATGAAGGGTTAATTGGCTTAGACGCTGAAAGCTATGAAATAAAGCATCGCATCAATCAGAGCTCAGGCCTTCAAGCTAAATCAGTTTTTGGGCTTCAAATAGATCGTTTTGGGTTTTTATGGTTTAGCTCTCAAAACGGCTTATATCGTTTAGATTTGAGCTCATTTGCGTTAGATCGCTATTTTATCCGAGACGGTTTATCCGTTAATGAATTTAATATAGATGCAGATACAACACTCGCCAATGGGCAAATTGCATTTGGTTCAACCCGTGGCGTGTTACTTGTTTCGCCAGAAGATTTTCTGTCTTCGCCAATCAGTACGCAGAAAAACTCAGCTGAAATTACCAGTGTCTCACTCTTATCAAGAGAGCTTAATTATCACCCCTATAAATTTGCTGATAATGCGCTGCAACTCACCGCAGATGATATAGGCCTAGAGGTTACTTTTTCTAACTTTGACACATTAAATAAAGACACCACACGATATAAAGTGACTTTAGAAGGCCCTACGTCATTACAATACGATAAACTAACGACCAATAAGGTACTTTTCACAAAGCTTCCTCCTGGTGATTATGTGTTGTCGGTTTCAGTTTCATCTACTTCAGAGTTAACTAACGCTGACACTGCAACCCGCCAGTTAAAGTTCAACGTTGCTTATGCAATGTGGTCCTCACCGCTTGCAATCGCTTGCTACACGGTGATTGTTTTGGCTATTTTATTTATTATTTTTTGGCAGTATCGTGCTCGTCAGCAAACGATCCGAAAAGCGCATGATGAAATCGTAAAATCCCAGCAACAAACTGAGCTTGCATTGAGTAGCAATAATAGTGGCGTTTGGGAAGCTAACCTTAAAAAAATGACTATACACAATAACCGTATAGCGGCTGAGTTAGGTTATAAAGAATATGAAGATACAATTAAACTCACCGAGTTTTTAAACCTCATTCACCCTCATGATCGACGCTTATTTATCAATCAGTGGGAATCTTTTTCTAAACAACTTAACCAACAACAGTGGAATGTAACCTACCGTTTAAAACACAAAACAGGTCAATGGCTATGGTACCAAGATCTTGGCCGCGTAGTTGAGGCGGATGATAATAATACACCGCTTAAAATATCGGGAATATACACTAATATAACTGAGCAAAAAGCAAATGCTCAACAAGCAGCCGTGCTTGGGGAAGCTTTTAGCCAAATAAACGATTGGTTGCTTATTTTAGATAACCAATTAAAGCCATTTTCAGCTAATGCGAGTTTCAGCGAAGCCTTTGCCACACCGAGTAATATTGCTGATTTGAGCTTAAAAGACTTCTTAGGTGCGATAGGAAAAGCGCACTACGTTGAATTTTTAACCGTTTTAAAAACTCTCAAACCCAAGCAAAATTGGAAGACTGAGGCGTTTATTCGCACCTTAAAAAGTCCCGCGCATCCTGTTCACATAAGTGTCACAGCAGTCGCAAGAGATCAGCAAACGATTAATTACTACGTTATCGTAATATCAGATCTAACAGAGCAAAAACGTGCCGAAGATGAGCTTAGATACCTTGCTAACTATGACCCTTTAACAGGTTTACCTAATCGTACGTTAATGCATTCTAAAATAAATACGTGTATTGATAATGCCAGCAAAGAGAATAAATTAGCCGCTTTGTTATTTATCGATCTAGATAAATTTAAACCTGTTAATGACTCTTTTGGCCATGCCGTGGGCGATCAGTTACTGTGCAACATCACTAGAAGAGTTGATCTCATTTTACCTGACAATGCGATAATAGGCCGTCAAAGTGGTGATGAATTTTTAGTGCTAGTGCAAGACTTACACTCACCTCAAAGCTTAAGCACTTTAGTTAAATCACTCACTGATGAACTAGGTAATAAAGTGGTTATTGAAGATTTTTCTATCAATATATCGGCCAGCATCGGCGTTGCTTTGTATCCATTTGATGCGACAACGGCGGATGACTTAATTCGTAACGCCGATATTGCAATGATGCATGCAAAACAGTCTGGGCGTAACAACTTTAAGTATTTCACAGAGCAAATGAATAATCAGCTAACTAAGAAGTTGTTACTCGAAAATGCACTTAAAGATGCTTTCAAAGATGACGAGTTATTTAATAACTACCAGCCGATTGTTAATGCAAGGACTAAAACTATCAATGGTGTTGAGCTTTTAATGCGCTGGAAAAACGAGCAAGGATTTGTCTCCCCCGCCGAATTTATTCCTATTGCTGAAGAAATCGGTTTAATTGATGTTTTAACAGAGCAAGCCCTTGATCGCGCTTTAACAGAGCTCAAGCCTCTTTTACGGGCAAACCCTCGCTTTTATTTGTCGTTAAACTTATCACCGATGCATATTTTGAAGTCAAACCTCACTGAGCGTTTATTGATGATACTGAATAATCATTTGGTAAAACCAATTCAGCTGCGTCTAGAGATCACTGAGAGCACCTTACTTGAAGATAAAATAAAAGCGTCAAAGCAGTTACAAAAATTAAAAAATGCGGGATTTAAACTGTTATTGGATGACTTTGGGACAGGTTATTCTTCATTAACCTATTTAAGCCAATTTCCTATTGATGTTATAAAAATAGATCAAAGCTTTGTGCGTAACATTGGCCAAGATAAAAGTAACGAGTCAATTATCAAAACCATTCATGCGCTATCGACAAATTTAGGGCTTTATTGTATTGCTGAAGGTGTCGAAACCACAGAACAAATTAAGTTCTTAGAAAAAATGGGTTGTGAAGACCTACAAGGGTATTATTTTGCTAAGCCCATGCTGGTAGATGAGCTTAATAAAGAATCCACAATTGAAGCGATTATTGGCCGTTTAAACGCGCTTTAAACCACTTATTTAAACAATGATACAGCTCATCTTTATTAATTGGTTTAGAAATAAAATCATCCATTCCCGCTTCAAGGCAACGCTTTTGATCATCTTCAAAAGCGTTTGCGGTAATAGCAATGATGACTGCTTTGCCATAACGATCTGGCTCAGATTTAATCGCTTGAGTACACTGATAACCATCCATATGCGGCATCTGACAGTCCATTAAAATAATGTCTGCCACAAAGCTCTCTAAGGCTTTAAGTGCTTCTACGCCATCACTGGCTTGCTTAATTGTACACTGAGTTTCATGCATCATTTTATTGAGTACAAGTTGGTTCACAGGGTTATCCTCAACTATTAGTACATTCACACCTTGTAGCTCGGGTTTCTGAGCAGATTGATTATCTACAAGCGTGGATTCACTCATTTGAACAGGTACACAAAGTGTAAACACACTGCCTTTACCCTGTTCGCTTTCTAGTTTCAGCTCACCGTTCATTAATTCCACAATGCGCTTTGAAATTGTTAAACCAAGCCCAGTACCGCCATATTTTCGTGTTGTAGAAATATCAGCCTGAGTAAATTCAGTAAAAAGTTTAGCCTGTTGATCGGGTGAAATACCAATGCCCGTGTCACGAATACATACTTCAAGCGTGCCATTTTTGTAATGACTAGATAAAGTAATTTCACCGGATTCGGTAAATTTACCCGCATTACTTAAAATATTATTAATAACTTGGCTAAAGCGAAGCGGATCTAAACTAATGTAATCGGGAATATCATCTGATATATCAAGCGCAAACGAAACGTTAGGCTTCACACTGGTATTACTAAACACTTGCGCTAACTTATGTAGTAGCTTTTTCACCTCCACAGCACGATATTCAAGTTTTAGCGCCCCTGCTTCTATTTTTGAAAAATCTAAAATATCGTTAAGAATCAATAATAAATTATTGGCACTTTGATGCACCATTGTCAGCTCTTCGCGTTCTTTTTCTGGTAAAGTTTCATTGTCTAAAAGTAGCTGCGTCATGCCTAAAATGCCATTCAACGGCGTCCTTATTTCATGGCTCATATTGGCTAAGAATTGCGATTTTGTTTTGTTAGCATGATTTGCTGCTCTTACAGCCTTTACCAGCTCATTCGTCTTATCACTAACCTGGCGTTCCAATTGCGCATTAAAATCCTTTAGCTTGCTGTTAAGATGCTCATTTTCATGATTCACTTGACGTAGACGGCTAAAGCTCAGTGTCAGTTTATTCGCTAAATTAGAAAATTGTGATTGTAACCTGCTTACTTCAAGCCAAGTATCAGGTAAATAGGTATCTGTATTTGCTTGTTCAGGCTCAAACTTATCGATTTGTTCCGCTAATTTTAAAATAGGTTTTATTAACCAACGGCTTAACTGAGTTATAAAAATACTGGTTAATAAAATAATAAACACAATCATAACAATCGATTGCCCCCAAGCATGCACCGCAACATCGTTAGCATACTTACGATTAAGCATGGTCAACACTACCCAATTGTGCTCTGACGAGTATGCTACACGGGCATAAAACTGCTGTTCGTTATCTTGGTTTAGCCTCTTAAAACGGGTTTCACCTGTAAATCCACTCAATTCATCGTCCGTAATTTCCTGTAATTCAACAAAATTATTCAGTGAGCTGTAGACCACTTTGTTTGTTGAATCTAATACGACTAATTCACCTTGATGGCTGAATAAACTTGGCCGTAGCCTTGAGAAGTAATCGAACATCAAAGAGCCTTCAACAACCCCTGTAAAAGTATCTTCAATATAAATGGGGGCAGAAACGGCCACGATGGGAAGCGCACCAAACCCACGCCCTTTAAAAATAGAAGACACATAGCCTTGTCTATTATTTGGTGCATTAATGAAGTAATCCCTGTCTGCAACATTGGGCCGAATCATAGATTGCTCCAGACTAATTGCTAAAGATTGAGGGAAAAAGTGAGTCACGTCTGCAACTGCATTTGTAACGATTTGCGTTCTAAAATCAGGGTATAACTGCGCCATATTTTCTAAGCTTGCTTGCTTAGGCGCCCCCAAAGCAATACTTCTAGCAGTTAAAAGAACACCTTTTTTATGATGCTCTAAATGAGTATCTATGGTTTGCGATATTTCTTGTGCTTTTTCGTAAAGTTGAGAATTTATTTCATATTCTATGCGTGAATAATGATTATTGGTTAACACAATAGACGTTAAAATAACCACTAAAATAATGAGTAAAGTTACAACATAATTCAGTATTTTATATAACGACGAGTAGTATTTATGCCATGAATAGCGACTAAAAAAGAAACTCAATAAATCAATGACTGACAAGTAAATTACGGCATTGAGGCAGTATTTTGCCAGTGCAATCGCAATAGTCAAAATAGGTAAACCCAATATGAAATGACCAAAGCCCCAAAGCAAAGGCAAGCCGACTATAAACCAAAATATCATACCGCGAAGGAATACAGGCCGAGCTTTACTCAAGCAGAAAACGTGCAAAAAAATTAGTTCAAGGGCAAATACAACTGAAGGCCAAGCATGCCCCCAACGATAAAAAATAAAACCTGTGCTTATTACAAATGTGATGAGTGCAAATCGCCAACCAAATAGCAGTAAGCTTAAGATGACAAAAAACTGCCCAAGCAAAAATTCGGAACTATCTAAGAAAAAAATAGGGAGTAGATTAGTTACACCCGCAACGGCTCCTAACAGCACTGCTGCTAAAAAGCTAAAATATGGCGGTTTATGAACTAGCAAAGGCGGTACCCTATCTTATAGTGATACCTTTAAATTAAAAGAAAAAGAGGTAATTTGCCACCTTAATTAATAGGGTGGCATTCATGACTTTCAATTTGTAAGACACTTTTCGCAACTTTAAAGCGCGAAAGTAAAAGCTTTTCGACCTTTAGACGACACGCTTCATCATGTTTTTCTACTGTACAATGTTGTTTTAACACGACATGCGCGCCAACAATGACAACGTTATCCTGACGAACAACCGTCACATTATGCACATTTTCAACATGTTCAATAGAGGCAATGCTTTTTTCAACGTCTACCACATTAGGCAGTTTGCTGTTATTTTCAGCTAAGCCTTTGATACAACGTATTATTACTTTAACTCCCGTGAATAAAACAAAAGAAGCAATTAGCATGCTTGAAATAATATCGATTTCAGCCCAGCCAGTAAGGTAAATCAAAATTCCTGCAAAGAAAGTTGAAACCGTTGAAATTAAATCAAAAAACGAATGAAGAAATACGGCGTATACATTGATACTCGCTTTTCGACCTTTATAAAGAACCCAAGCTGCGGCACCATGAAATAAAAAGCCAATAGCTGAAATAACAGACATTAAATAGCTATTAATTTCGAGATGATTACCTTCATTATGGTGTAGGTATCGCTCTCCACCTTCGTATAAAATAACCAGGCTGATACTTAAATATAAAATGCCGTTAATTAAACCGCCTGTTAGTTCTGCACGTTGATAGCCATCATTAAAGTTTTTGGCAAAATGTATCGCCATAGACGACGCTATTAAAGCGATGAATAAAGAACTATTATGGACAAACAAATGCCCTGCATCAGCAAGCACTGCTAACGAGTTTGAAAAATACGCACCAATGATCTGAATTACCATAAACGAGCAAGTAATGGCTAACGCAATTAACAAGCGACGTCTAGATGCTTGGTGAGTCGTAATATCTGTCATGAAGAAAAGAAAAACCTATTCGCTGGAAAAAGAGTAATGATATACAGTCGCAATTGTAATACGTGACGCCACTAAACGCACTAAAAACTTACCTATCGCTCAATTTACGAGGATTTTAAGCTTTCAAATCAAGAGAAAAGAAAATTTTATATCAATTTTTTGTTAAAATATGTAACCTTATACCGTGTATTGGTTTTAGGTCGTTTTTTAATGAGTTCAATTGAGCAAACATGGCAGACTCTCGCTGCATTACCGATAGCTATCATCATGTTTGATCAGCAACACAATCGTTTCTATTTTAACTTACCGGCACAGTCGCTATTCTCAATTGAAGAGCAACTAAGCTCAGATGAACTCAACCTAACTCATCTTGCACTTAATAACGCGCTAAGCAGCGAATCACTGGGCATTACCGAGTTATTGCCAAGTTCGTACAACACACATCCCTTGTTTGTAACGCTAACCAACCGACATACTCACTCAGCCAAACTGCTCGACCTAAAATTTGCAACACTTTGTGATTACCTTTATATCACTGTGTGTGAGCCTCGTACATTACCTAGCCAGGCTCAAAGCCAAGACTTCGATGAGCTGATTTCTCAGATTTCAACAGAACTTATCGATATCCAAAACGAAAATATGAGTCAGCAAATAGAGAAGGCACTGCAAACAATAGGCTTAAATTGCCATGCTGACCGTACTTACATTTTTGAATTTAGTGATGACGGATTATCGATGAGTAACACCTACGAGTGGGTAAACGACGGTATTACACCCTTTAAGGAACACCTTCAGAATATCCCAAAAGACTCTTTACCTTATTTTTTCCAGCAAATGCACACACAGCATATTTTTAACGCATCAAATACAGCTGAATTACCCCCTGAAGCCAGCGCAGAAAAAATAGAGTTTACTAACGAGGGGATTCAATCTGTTTTATGTATTGGCTTAGTCGTCGAGAAAACATTATTTGGCTTCATTGGTTGTGACTGCGTTAATAAAGCCCGTCAATGGTCTCAAACGGATTTGTTAAGAATAAAACTAGTCGGCGACATGATCACAAATGCATTAAAAAATATGCAATATAAACATAAACTTGAAAAGATACAAAAGCTGTTACTTACAGCTAATAAAGAGCTGCATGAGCAAGCTTATAGAGACAGTCTGACCGAAATTGCTAATCGTCGACAGCTCGATTCTACCCTACAACAAGAATTAAAACGCTGTGCACGTAGTGAACTCTCGCTAAGCTTAATTCTGTGTGATATTGACTCGTTTAAATTATATAACGATACGCTAGGTCATCAACAAGGTGATCAAGCATTAAAGCTCGTTGCTAAAGCGCTTGAAGAAAATTGTCAGCGTCCAGGAGACTTAGCAGCCAGATACGGTGGTGAAGAGTTCGCTATTATTCTCCCCGCCACTAACAAGCAAGAAGCCTCATTATTCTGCCAAAAATTACAGCTAGCGATAAAACAACTAGCAATTGAACACCCTAATTCTAAAGTAAGCCCGTTACTGACATTAAGTTTTGGTATTTATTCATGCCAACCTAATGAACACAGCGAGGCTGATCATACTCTTATTATGGCCGACAAAGCACTGTACAGAGCAAAGCAAAATGGTCGTAACCGCATAGAAAAAATTGCTGAGTAATTTCACTGTAAGTTTTAAAAATCTTACACCTTAAACTGGCTTACTAAGTCTTTTAAGTGCTGTGCACGCGATAACAAGCTTTGCGTACCCTGCTGTTGTTGCTCAGCATTGTCATGAATTGATGTTGCACTGTCTGAAATGTCATGAGCCGATTGATTAATATGCTCAACAACCGTACCCTGCTCTTCGGTTGCTGCTGCAACTTGATGATTCCCTTGGCTAATAACTTCAAATTTTTGTTGAATTGATTGCAATGCAGATACAGCAACCTGAGTGAGCTCTGTCACTTTTTGACTACTTTGTGTTCCTTCTGCGATTGCTTGTTGAGATTGAAGTGAAGAACTTTGTAATCGTGTGACCTGTTCGCGAATTTCCGAGGTAGAAGTTTGAGTGCGCTTTGCAAGAGAACGTACTTCATCTGCTACGACCGCAAACCCACGCCCTTGCTCACCCGCTCTTGCCGCTTCAATGGCCGCATTTAATGCCAATAGGTTTGTTTGTTCAGAGATAGCGTTAATCACTTCAACCACGGAGTTTATTTCCGCAGCTTGGCTTGCAAACTCACCAATACTTTTATCAACATTGAGCAAAATTTCATTCAGTTCAGTCATTGTTTTAGCTGTTGTGGCCATACTATGGTTCGTTTCAACAGTTTCTTTTACCGCTTCTTCGGTGTCGCTTGCTGTACGATGAGCAATATCAGACACTTCATTGATAGTTTGGCCCATCTCTGTAATCGCAGTTGCAACTTGATCTGTTTGCGCACGCTGATCTTCGGTTGCAGCAAATGTTTTATTAGCAAACGTGGCCAACTCTTCAATACCTTCACGCATCGCTCGTTCAGTCACACTAATTTCATCTACCAGCTCTGCAACTTTACCTATGATAGCATTGAAGCCTTTAGCAAGATGACCTAGCTCGTTATCAACACTGTCGTCTAAACGTTTACTTAGATCCCCCCCTTGTCCTGCCATACCTAACAACTCGTCACCCACACGGCGTATTTTAGTGCTTAGCCAATTAGCAAAATACAAAGTAAGGATCAGAAAAACAGCGGCAAGCACCACACTCACTAAAATTGACATAAGAACGACAGCGTTGATTGCGCTCGAAATTTCTTCTTTCGGTTGCACAGCAACCAAAGTCAGCCCCATACCAGTAATTGGCATTACACCGGCATATACTTGCTGACCATTTAATTCAGCTTGGGATAATGAAAATTCATCACTTTTGCTACTTGTTACGTTTTGCAACGCACTTAAAGATGCAATATTTGAAATCTGCTTACCAATAAATGCATCATTTTCGTGAGCAATAATGCGTTTAGAGTCATCAATTAAAAATAAATAACCTTGCTGACCAATTTTACGTGAAGTAACAATATTTGAGATATCTGAAATATCATAGCCAAGCCCCGCAACGCCAAGGCGCTTACCCGCAATTTCTACCAACGTATTAACGTATAAAGTCAGATGACCGCCTTGCTCACTCACATCTAGAGCTAAGACTTGGCGTTTATCTGAATTTAAAAAATCAAAAAACCAACTATCTCGTGGCTCACTACTCGAAATTGACTTAAAAAAGCCCTCTTGAGTGTAATAACTCATCGAATCACTGCTCACCCAAAAAACCGATGATGCACCGCTCTTCTTTTGTAAGTCAGCAAAGTATGACATTACACGCTGATGAATAGGCGAGCGCTTCTCTCCTTCGTTCATCCAAGTATGCAGCATTTGATTTTCTGCCAATGACTGTGACACTGAGATTGGATAACGCATTTGCGCATCAATTTGTGCGGCAACCTTGCCTACCGCATCAGGTAAGAGTTGTTTTTCGGTTTGTTGATAATAGAGTTTAGAAAATTGACTCGTATTGATTAAGGCACTGACTACCGTAACAATAAATAATGCGATTAATACAAAACTAATAAAAATAGTGCGTAGCGATAGGTTTCGCATTAAGCAAGCCTCATACTTTGATAGTGTTTTTCGTGTATATATAATCCTTACGGGCTAATTTTAGATAACAACTAATTGTTTAGCAATCGCTATTTTATTTATTGCAATAAAGAAGACAGAAAATTCACTATTAACGCAAAGTAATACGCTCTATCACGTATTACTTTGCCTAATCAATGTATTACACAGCTCTTCGTGAAAAGAATGGACTTACCATTCCAGCAAAGAAAATACCTGCCAGCAACCACCATAACTTGTAATCAGTCTCGAAAGGCTCACTTTGCTCTATTTGTTCAAGCTTTTGACCACTCACTTGCTGTGTTTGCGCACTGGAGTTTGCGGTTATATCGGATGTTTGATTAGGTATTAAGGGAGCGAGCCCAAAACCAGCATTTTGCTCTTTCACGTAATCAACAAAGGTTTGATTGTCTGTAGCAACATCATGCTGATTAGCTATCTCAGTATATCTTTCAAGCAGTTTCTGTAAGGTCTCAGGCGAGGCTTGCCAATAGCCTTTTCTAACAGCCTCCAGCATACGTTCAATCATCTGCGCTAATGCTTCTGGATTATGTTGCTCAAAAAATTCTCGTATTTGCATTTGATACTTATCATCAACATAGACCTCGAAGAATTCTTGCCATTGGTCATCTCTTACGGCTTCAGGTGTCATTACTTCCCAGCCCCACATGTTATTCATACGATCTAGCATCGCTGTAGCCCCCGCATAACCTGAATCTTGCATCGCTTTTATCCAACGAGGGTGGAAATAGCGACTGCGCATTTCATTACTAATGAACTGTTCGAGCGTCTGTACTTTTTCATCGCCTTTACGTCGCAAGTTAGAGACATACATTTGTGGCGTTTTTCCATCAATATGACGCACAGCCAAGCCTATGCCGCCAAAATACTGAAACGGATCATCATTAGTCATTAACGCATACAAATTACTCGAACGAGAAAAGACCACTCCATCAGTGCCAGACAACACCTTACTATACAAGCCCGTGTCAGACAGGTTTTCACTCCAACGAGCTTCGTCTTTACCAAAACCAAAGCCCATTCGCTCAAGATACAAATTAGCGAGTTTACTATCGTCTTGCCAAGTATCAGATGCAAGACTTCCACCAGCTAGGCCAGTTCCATATGCACCGGTTTCGTTAGAGAAAATACGCAATGATGAGAGATAATCTGCGTCTTCTTCACTTTTCCCTTGGTCTAATAAGTTTTGCTTTAAAGACATTGAGTGACGATACACAAAGTTATTGTCTTCTTTCATTTTTGCAACTTTATCTATCGCTTCTGCAATCCATAACATGACGTTAGGAAATGCATCACGGTATAAGCCTGTTGCAGAGACCACCACATCGATACGTGGCCTACCAAGTTCTGAGTAAGGAATAATCTCTGTTCCAACAATGTTGCCTTGCTTATTCCATTTTGGCTTAATACCCATGGCATGAAGAATTTGTGCTTCTAACGCGCCTTGGTGGCGCATGGTTTCAAGTGACCACAATGAAAAAGCGAGCTTTTTAGGGTAACGCCCCTGTTCAGCCTGATACTGGGCAATTGTTTGATCCAACATTTTCACCCCAGCCTCATACGCTTCTTTAGACGGAACTTTAGCGGGATTAAAACCAATTAAGTTACGTCCTGTGGGCACTGCTGACGGGTTTCTAATTGGATCATTACCATGGCTAACAGGAATATATTGACCATCAAGACCATTCAATAGCCCTGATATTTCTTCGCTCTTATGAAAGTTTTGCCAATATTCTTTAGCTAAAGTGACATCGCTTTGTAATGATGGAGGAATAACGAAGTCAGGGTTATCGCCAAGCACACGAGCAAGCAACTGAAAACCATCTAAGGCTTGTAACTTTATTACTTTACGCTCATCTTCATGCTCAGAGGGAGCTATTGCTATACCTATTTCACGCTCAAATTCACCCGCTTTTTGCGTAAATTCGTCACCCAGCATTTGCAAAATAGTGGTGTAAAGGTGTGCATCAACGGGTAGTTCGCCAAATGTATGAATACCCAGAGGTTGACTCATTTGCGCAAGTGTATTGAGGTGATCTTGTAGTACAGTCACTTTATTGGCAAATTGAGCGGTGAGTGTCGCGTCATCGAGCTCTAGATCTTTTAACATATTTAACTGCTTAGCAAGCTTAACTATCTCTTGCTGCGTATTTGATTTTGTTTGCCCATTATCCAACATTAAATAGTTGGTGATCAGCTCATTCAGTTTTGCAACTTCGCTGTATAAGCCCGCTTTTGCAAAACCTGGAGTTAGATGGCTTATCATGGTGGCACGTCCACGACGCTTTGCTTGCATGGCTTCTCCCACATTATCGATAATGTATGGATAGAAAACAGGGATATTACCGATTGCCAAATTAGGAGCATCATAAACCGATAAGCCCCGCTCTTTGCCACTTAACCACTCTTGTGAGCCATGCGTGCCTAAATGCACAATTGCATCAGCGTTAAATACGTCACGTGCATATAAATAAATAGCCAAGTAACTATGATTTATAACCGATTTTGTACTGTGATACTGGGCCGCATGCTCTTTGGCTGTCTCACCGCGCACACCTTGTGGCAGCACAATCATATTGCCTAACTCCATACGTGGAATCACAAACATCATTTGTCCGTTATGCATTCTCAGCATAGTGCTTTCATTGGGCTGCCCATACTTATCAATAATAGGTTGAGTCACTTCATTAGGTAGTGTATCAAACCATGTTTGATATGTAGTGAGTGGTAAATAATCAGCAAGCCCCATTTCAACAAGCATTTCGGCATCTTCACCACGATAATACGGCCGCAATAATTTGCCCGCTTGCTCGACTAAACTTGCTGTATCAGTTTGCTTAACTTGATAACCTTTTGCTTGCATGGCTTTTGCTATATTAGCAATTGAGCTTGGAACATCTAAAAAAGCAGCGCCAATATTTTTTTCTCCTGGCGGGTAATTCCATATAAAAGTAGCGACTTTTTTATCCGCATTATTAATATGTGCAAGGTTCGCGTGATTAAATGCACGTTCAATCAGTGCATCAAGTTGATAACGAATAGCCACTTTGCGGCCTTTATCATTTGCTGCGATAATGATTGGGTCGGTACTTCCTGTATCTTCTGGCATGACCAAAAAAAACGGAGTCAGTGAAGGTGATACACCCGTATGATCTTGGTCAAATGCTTGCTCATCGCCATCGGTGTAGTTAAGAGCATGGATCACAGGTACACCTATTTTCATAAACTCAGCACGGCGTTTTTCTACATAATGCAAAGAGCGATAATTAATTATTAGGTCAACCCGAGCACCAGCTTCATCTGTCAGTAACTCTGGGTAGGTGAGCGCCTCGTCATTCCCTTCAAAGAAGAATGCAAATGCTTTTGCTCCTTTATTTTCAAGCCCAGAAATTAACCCATCTACGACTTGCTGTTGCTCATAATCAATCACAGAGCGATGTACCGCTATCGCTATCACTGGTTGCGTACTTTTAACATCTAACCAGTTAAAAAAGCGAGTTTCGTCAGCACTCACATGGCCGTCAAACTCAGGGTGATATAAACCAACGTCTGGAATCACTTTAACAGGCTCTGCAGGCACATCTGATAATTTAAAAATTGCATTGGCAATATAAAGCATCATATTTCGGTAATTATCGCGACCGGCATTATTGTAATAGCTGCCAAGGCGAGTATGCTGCTGCTCAGATAAGCCTGTATTCATTGCAGAATTGTCCATATCCCCAAGTGAAATGACTGGCACATTGGGGTATTCACTTAAATAGGGCTGATATTTAGTAAACATATATTTTGAAAGCGCAGGGTTAATACCATCTAGCAAAATCAGATCTGCATTTTGCCACGCGAGTTTAATTTCCTCGTCAGTTTTGCCTTTACTACTAAAATTTGTGAACGTAAACGGCTGATCTTCAGAAAGCCTTGTTAGCAACGCACCTTTTGATTTAGCTACGTGGCCCGACATCATGATCAGTACCTCTGGCTTTTGCTCTGCATATGTATTTAATGAGCTCAATAAAAGCAACAGGAATGTTAGTATTCTCATCATTGTCCGCTCTCTTGCCTACTGGTTGTGGCTTCGCCTTTTTCAGGTATATAAACAAAACTACCATCGGCCATTTTATAAGCGACTCCAGCACGCATACCTTCACCTGAACCTATTTCCCCATTCGATTTATACTGCTTAATCTCTTTGCCTTCTTTAACAATTACTTCCATATTTGGCTCACCCGCATTTTTAACAACAGTCACATTTTCTGCTGTAAACGGACTTAAAGGGTTTTGCGCAATAGCAATCAACAACGCCGCGATAATGACTAAAAATACATCCACTAAATTTACGGCACTCACAATCGGGTTTAATTCTTCATCTTCGTCTAAAAAACGCATATTACAGCCCTCTTAATTTACGAATATTAATGAGCTCTTGAGCGCACCAGCGTTTTTTAATTGATGCTGGCCAAAAGGTTAGAGTAGAGATAACCAAACCCCAGATAACCGCAGCGAAAGCAATGATCAAATTCTCACTAATGCCCTGAATATTCCCATCTGCCAGCGCTTTTAGCGCTGGTCCCATCGGAATCATCGTTGCAATAAGGCCAAGCATTGGCGCAATACGGGTAACAACTCTGAGTACTTCAAGCTTTTTAAGCGCAAAAACCTCTAATTCATCTTCTGATGCATCTGGATTTGCCACAAAATAGTTATGAACATCAAAGCCGTTATAATTATTTACAGCTTTGTTATCTATATCTTTTTGATAAGCAAGTTGGTTTTTTCTTCTGATTAAATATTCAGAGACAAATCGTCCTGCGGCAAAAAACGCATAAATAAAAAGTACAGATATAACTAAGATGACAGGTGCCATTAAAAGCGCAGAGACATCAGCCATAAGTTGTTCGATTATTTGGATATTCACATTAATACCTTGTTAGATTTCTTCGACAGCAAATGTACGGCAATTAATGAAAGATTACAATAATGCAAATAGGAACAATTATTATTTGCATTGATCTTTCTAACAATAAGCGTATTATTCCCCAAAAAATGAAGCAGCTCGCTGTATACAAATAAAGCACCTAAAGGAATTCAACCATGCGCTATACAAAACCAAATACGCTTAGCATGTTAATCGCAACAATTATTGCCGGCTCCGCAATGCCTGTATTTGCAGACGAAAATATCAAAAACGATGACCTAGAAGTCATTGTTGTTAGTGGCTCTCGCACAGAAAAACCGTTAAAAGATGTTGCCGCAAGTATCTCTGTTTTAAGCAGTGAAGATATCCAGCAACAAGTCGTTACCGATATGAGCCAATTATTTATGTATGATCCTAGTATCCAAATTACTGGTCGAGTTGGTGGAGCACAAAATATTCAGGTGCGTGGTATGGGATCTGACCGTATTTTGATGATTAAAGACGGCATGCGCATGAATGAAGGCTATGGTGCCGATGGTCTGAATGATATTGTTGGCCGCGGATTTATCGATACAGAGACTCTAAAGCAGGTAGAAATCGCTAAAGGAGCTGCCTCCTCCCTGTATGGTTCTGATGCTTTAGGAGGTATCGTTGTTTTTACAACTAAAGATGCGAGTGATTACTTAAAAGAGAGTGAACAATTTGGTGCTCGTGTAAAGTTGGGTTACAGCGACCTTGACAGCCAAGCAAGCCTAGGAGCAACCCTATATGCTCAGCACGGTAACTTTGACCATTTACTTAGCATTACCGCTCGTGATGGCGAAGAAGAGCAAACCAAACACAGCAACAATGCGCCGTTCGATATTGACTCTCAAAGCTTACTTTATAAATTGAAATACAATTTAAACGAGCAAGATTATCTCAGCTTCGCAGCGGATTTATGGCGCCAAGATGTCAATGGTGATAGCGCTGACGGTTTACTTTCTTACTTCAGAGGATTAGCTCAGTACGGCTACAATATTGCACAAGAAAATACCCAAACTGAAAAAGACAGTGATTCATACCGCATTAGTTACAATAACAATAGTGGCAATGCTTTTTGGGATTCGGCTCAATTCAACGCGTACTATACTAATAATCGCCAAGACGACCAAGAATATGCCTTACTTGATATTAACGCGCCCATGTTCGGCACTGTTGAAATGCGTGATATGTGGAAAACAGGTACATATGAGCAAACGACTTATGGCTTAATTTCACACGCTAGTAAAGCACTAAATAAGCAGCATACTCTTGGTTATGGCGTTGATATTGAAACAACTGAAAGCTTGCGTACTGTGCATGAATATCGTGAAGTTGAAGGTGAAACAACCAAAGACGACACCAGCCAAAAGTTCCCTAAAAATGACACTTTACGCGCTGGCATATTCATAAATGACGAAATCAAACTACTAAACGACACACTTGTTATTACCCCAGGCGCTCGTTTCGATTACTACAGTATGGATCCTAACGGGGTACTAAAAACAGATGGTGAAGAATACGCTAAAATTGATGAACATAATGTCTCGTTTAATTTAGGTGGCCTATATTATATCAATGATATGCTTAGTGCTTATGCACAATACGGCCAGGGCTTTAAAGTACCTGCCTACGACCTAGCTTACATTGAGCACTACAACCAGCCCACGGCTGAGTACATTTATGAAGTTTTACCAGCAGATGACTTGGATCCTGAAAAAAGTGACACTTATGAGCTTGGTCTTCGTGGTCACCTAGGTGATTTCACAGTATCAGCCGCTTTATTCTATAACGAGTTTGATGACTTTTTAGCAACTGAACTAATCCAGCGCGAAACCGTTTTCAATAATGATGGTTCACTTGCCTATATTCATGACCAATATCAGTATAAAAATATTGAGTCAGTAACGATTAAAGGGGCTGAATTTTCAACAACCTACTACGCATCGGACACACTCTCTGTATTTTTGAATGCCAGTTACCAAGACGGTAAAAATGATGAAACCGATGAATACATCAGTTCAATTAGTCCATTATCAGGTAATTTAGGTCTCTCTTTCCAAGGGGATATTTACGGCAGTGATTTAATCATTAATTTCGCGAAGAAAATGACGAAGGTAAATCCAGGTAAATATCAAACCCCAGGGTATGGGACAGTCGATTGGTTAGCACGCGCTAACTTTGGTCAAGCAAGTTTAAACATCGCAGTACGTAACCTATTCGACAAAACCTACTATCAGCATGGTAGCCTTACTGACCACTCAGCATCAGACAGTTTAGAGGGCTTAGAAAGCGCAGGACGTAATATTTCTGCAAGTGTGAGCTATCAATTTTAACAAATAGGATGCGATAAAAACCGAGTGCTGCAATGCACTCGGTTTATTCATGCATCTTTATTTGTTGTCTGTATATTTTAGGTGACATTCCGTGCCAACGATTGAATGCATGATAAAATGCGCTCACTTCTGAGTAACCACATAAAAACGCTATTTCAGTAAGTGATAAGTCTGTTTCAACTAAAAGTGTAGTGCTTCTTTGTTGTCTTAAATTCGCCAGTTCTTGACTGAAGTTAGTTCCTTCTTTAGCAAGACGCCGTTGCAAGGTTTTTTCACTCATATTGAGCGCCTTAGCCATATCTTTGCAACCACACTCCCCTAAGGTTAAATGCTCTTCAAGTAAAATACGCAAAACATGACTCACATTACTTTGTGTAGCAACTTTGATTTGACCCGCAATAAACGGTTGCGCATCGGTTTGCTCACAAAAAAATAAGCTGTGAGTTTTGGCTCCGTACTCGACAGGGCAATTAAAATGCTCGTTTATTTCAGCAAGATGCTCTTTGCGCTGTAAACAAATACGCGATGGATGCCAGTTTTTTCCTTTTACGGTACGCGCTATTTTCAAACAAAATGCCATTGGTGCCTCGTAACTTAACAATGACATATCACGCTCACCATCACTAAAATTAAAGCGCAATTCATACTCAGCACCATGATCAATTAACGACACATTATGCGTATCACCTATCAACTTTTGATAGCGTAAAATAAGCCGAAAGGCACTGAGTAACTGCGTTGACTGAATAATCGCCATCCCTACCACAGGTATGGCTCGCACATTCATATTACTACCAACATATATGCCTAAATGAATATCAGGCAACATCGCCTGAGCTTGCTTCCAAAGCGTACTAACACTGGCTTGCGGATAACGAGCTGTTTGGCTGCTTAGATCATTCAGCGATATATGAGCTTGTGAAAATAGCGCATTGATGGGTAAGCCTTGCCACTTGAATGACTCAGCCATGGCGCGTAACCACCAGCTTGATAAGGTACGCATATGTGTCTCAAATAAACAATTTAATGACCTATAATATCAAGTAAGTTAGAAAATAAAAGCCTATTGTTAACCTGTAATTAACAACGGAGACAACAATATGGGCACCGTCGCAAGTAAACGCGAGTTCGCGAACTTTAAAGAGTTTTACCCTTACTACTTACAAGAACACAAAAATAAGGTATGTCGACGCTTACACTTCATTGGCAGCTGGTTTGTGTTGGCTATCTTATTTGCTGCACTTTACCAACAACAATACAGTTGGCTCATTTTCTGCCCGCTAATCGGCTACGGTTTTGCTTGGGTAGGTCACTTCTTTTTTGAAAAAAACCGCCCCGCCACATTTACTCACCCTTTTTATAGCTTTATTGGCGACTGGGTGATGTTTAAAGACATTATTGTTCGTAAGGTCCCATTTTAGGAAGTAACTATGACTATAAAACACACAGTATCAGAGCAAGAATGGCAAGCTCGCGTTGAACTTGCGGCCGCTTACCGCCTTGTTGCTTTATATGGCTGGGATGACCTCATTTTTACGCATATTTCTATGCGTGTACCTGGCACAGACAACGAGTTTTTAATAAACCCTTACGGCATGATGTTTCACGAAATCACAGCATCGAGTCTCATTAAAGTGGATCAGCAGTGTAATAAACTACATGACAGCGAATACCCTGTTAATCCTGCGGGTTTCAATATTCATAGCTGTATTCATATGGCACGAGAAGATGCCCATTGCGTAATACACACACATTCACTCAATGGCACTGCGGTATCAGCCAACAAAGAAGGTTTATTACCTATTTCTCAACAAGCTGTTGTTGTTCATTCAGGGCTTAGCTATCACGACTACGAAGGCATTGCCTTGAACCCTGCTGAACAAGACCGTTTAGTAAATGATTTAGGCACTAACAACTTCTTAATGCTGCGCAACCATGGCCTATTAACAACAGGAAAAACCGTCGCTGATGCTTTCTTGTTTATGTATGTATTTGAAGCAGCGTGCGCCATACAAACCCGTACTTCACAAAATACCGAACAACTCGTGCAAGTGCCAAGTAGCATTATAAACGGTATTCAAGGCCAAACTGACATAGCCACAAAGGGGCTTGGTGGTGCAATTGCATGGCCTGCGTTGTTGCGTTTACTGGATGAAAGAAGCCCAGGCTACAATCAATAAGGATTTGCCATGCAAATAGATATTATGACCAAAATAGTGCTTCCTTTAGCGCTGTTTATCATTATGTTTGGCATGGGTCTTGGGCTAAAAAAGAAAGATTTTGGGGCTTTGTTCATAAGCCCTAAAGCCTTGACTATAGGCTTAAGCTGCCAACTATTACTTTTACCTGCTGTCGCCTTTTTGTTAGCGATAAGCTTGAACTTACCACCTGAGCTAGCCATTGGCTTAATACTCGTTGCTTGCTGCCCAGGTGGCGTAACATCAAACTTATATACCTACTTATTCAAAGGAGATGTTGCTTTATCAATAAGCCTAACGACTCTAGCAACATTCATCTCACCATTTACCTTGCCACTGATACTGCATTTCGCAATGGAACAATTTAGTGTTCCAGGTCATGAGTTTCAGTTACCTATTATAAAAACAATCTCTCAAATGCTGATTATAACCGTGTTACCCGTTAGCCTTGGGATGCTGTTCAATCATTATAACTCACTAATTAGCTTGAAAATTGAACCCATAATACGGCGCTTTTCTAGTATCTTTTTAGTGATTATTGTTTTAGCAATCATCTATAAAAATGCGGAACAAATGTTAGGCTTTTTTGCAGCCAGTGGCATTGCGACCTTCACATTGAACATAAGCACGCTATTACTAGGATTATTCTTTGCCAAATTATCGGGCCTTTCTCATAAACAGCAAATGAGCATTGCGGTAGAAGTGGGGCTACAAAATGGTACGCTCGCCATTCTAATCGCCAGTAGCTTAATTAAAAACTCAGTCATGGCCATTCCGGGCGCTACATACAGCATACTAATGTTTATAACAGGTTATGTGTTTTGTACCTTATTTAATGCCCATGAGAATAAACAAGCCCATACTTTGAAAAAACTCCAAAGCTGATCATCCCTCTATTTATGCGCCTAACTTGGGGCGCATTTACATAAGCAAGCTACTTCTCTTTTCCTATGTATATTATTTAAGTACACACATTTATAGTTATTTAGTTGTGGCAAAATGAGCAAATGCAATTTTTTATAATTAGAGCCAAAACTCTATTTTGTTTTTAGCCTGTGTTTGCTATGGTTTGGGTATAAACAGTTTGAAAGCAAGGTAGCTATTATGACAATTAACAAAGCTCTGGTTGTAGAAGGCGGCGCTATGCGCGGTATTTTTGCTACAGGGGTACTTGATGCCTTTTTAGAAGCGCACTATCAACCTTTCAAACAATGTTATGGTGTATCGGCGGGAGCGACAAATATTGCAGCTTACTTATGTGCTCAATACAAACGTAATCATGCCGTTATTACTGATTATTCGTGCCGTCCAGAGTTCATCGATTTTGTTCGTTTTATTAAAGGTGGCCATTTATTTGATTTGGATTGGCTATGGCAAGAAACCATGCGAGATATTCGTCTCGATTTAGAAACCTTTGAGAAGCAAGCTGCTGAGTTTTACATTGTTGCCACCAACATAAATACTGGAAAAGCAGAATATCTTAAAGGTCATGCTCAGTCCCTCGAAGAGCAATTAAAAGCATCCTGTGCTTTGCCTATTGCTTATCGTCAATACCCAATAGTGAACAATCTTCAGCTTGCTGATGGCGGTGTTGCTGACTCTATTCCAGTTCGAAAAGCTTATGAGATGGGTAATAAAGATATCACGGTTATTCTCTCTCAACCTTTAGGCTACAAGAAAAAACCATCAAAAGCCCCTTGGCTTGTAAAACGCCTGTACAAAGACAACCCCGCGCTTGCTATGGCCACCTTACATCGTGCCGAAAACTACAATCAGAGCATTGATTTTATAATGAACCCACCTAGTGATTGTCATATTGATATTATTGCTCCGCCACCTACATTTGCTGTCGGCCGTACCACCAAATCGTTTGCCAAATTATCTTCGGGATACAGTATGGGCATTGATGCAGGGCAACAATTTTTAACTCAAGCGGCTTAAAAATAAATCAAAGCCCTACAAATGAATCTAGCTTAACCGTATTCATATATGTTCCAAAAAGTAAAACTCTAAAAATAGAAGGGTTAGGAGAGATTAAATGAAAAAAATACTGCTTTTAGTATTAACCATGTTATTTCTCTGTGCTTGCGATGCTCAACAAACTGACCTTAATGTGCCGAATAAACCAAGTGCAGTACCAGATAAAGCATTTTGGGTGGGCGGTTTGGATGGCGGCGTATTTGTCTTAATTGCAAAAAATAAAAATTTAGAGCCAGATGAATACTTTGCCAAAATATATTATGCATCCGGAGATATTGCTTATAAGGGAAGAATGACACTATCCCCTAGAGGAAGTACTGCCATAGACCACATTAACCCCGCAATATTTCAAGGTTGGGATGGCGATACTTTGTACATTGAAGGCAATAAGCAACTTAAAGTTCAAAACTAAAACTAGTACTTGAAGCTTTAGTAGTCACCATCTTGTACATCCTCGATTTAACCGCTCTCACATTTACTATTGCAAAAACTTGATTAAATATATTTCTCTATTAGCTTTAATAATAAGTCCTTATTAAAGTTTGTATTCCAACCATGTTAAATAACTACACCGTTCGTACGCGATTAGCCGTTTTGGCTTTGTTACCGGTTACTGTTTTTGTGATCACTTCATTTTTTGCAATGTCTATAATGTCGAGTATGGTCAAAGGGATAGACAGCTTATATGAAGACAGGGTCGTCCCACTTGAGCAGATAAAGTCAGTATCTGACAACTATGCAGTTAATATTGTTGATTTATTTCATAAGTACCGCGCGAATCAAATAGCTAAAAGTGAGTTTTTGACTTCAGTTACTGAAGCAAAGAATATCGCTGATAGAAAATGGCAAAGTTACCTAAGTACAAAGCTTACGACAGAAGAGGCGCGGCTCGTTAGCGTTGTAGAAAAGCGCTTAACTGTGGTCCAACAAAAACTGACGGCTTTATTGAATCAAGTTAAAAATGATGAGTTTAAGGCAATCCCTTCAAATACATTCGTCAAAGAGTTATATGATGTATTTGATCCACTAAGTGCCAGCTACCAAGGGTTAATTGATT